>JABHAL010000015.1 GCA_018674305.1 Candidatus Falkowbacteria bacterium
ATGTCAGATGATAACCATCTGCAAATGGAGACGGAATTTGCAAAATGGCTAACAGATAGAGAACAAGAAGTAGACGGTGATATATGCTTCAGTGCTCAGATCTTAGATTTACAGCAGGGATTTAGTCCAGACGCAACAAAATATGAATTATCAAAAAAGTCTAACCTTATGGGGTCAAGTTGTTATCTAACTATGCAAATGCTGTTAACGCAAATACAATTGCAAACAAAATGGGAAGAATTGCATTGGTGGATGTCAGCAGATAAGTATGATTCTGAAGGAGAAGCTCGGTTCCCGTCTGCCTTGTGTTGCGCTGTACTTGAGGACGGATTCGAGGTTGGCTACGCTGACGCGGATAGCGCTCATGCGGCTTACGGTTCGCTCGTCCTGCCGTTCGAAGTGCTTTAGTCATGAAGTACATGCGAAGCATGACTTCATGGCAGGGATCCTTGGGTTTTGGTGGTTTGGATTTTGGGTAGAATCCGAATAATGAGGTAATAGATACCCAATATCTAATATGAAATCACTAGAGTAAAAATCATTTATCATAGATCATAAAGCGCCACGAAGTGGTCACGTTGTGATAGAACAATAACAAAATATGATAATTTTTGAATTTCAACAACTAACCTTTTACACATAACACATATCACATATCACGAAACATTAAAGTATGAAATCATTAGAACAAATAACCGAACGAGCCCTCCACGCTAACTTCGATGAAGTTCAGCAACGTTATTTTGATAAACTAATGTCTGAGTTGGAAGAAATTTCAGGTGGTTTAGGTTTTGCTGAGCTTGAAGTCGAAGCTCGTAAATTACCCCCGACTTCAGTCGGGGAACGAACTGCCATTCAAGTTCTGCGAGATTATGTCGCAAAGAAAGAGCAAATTGTGGAATTTATTGAGAATAAAAAAGTTCCGATGAAAGAATTCTCAGTGGATTTGTCTCAGTATGATAATGTCGGAACCCCTGATTTTATTGAGGCTGAGGGCAAGGTTTATTTTAAGGCTGAGAAAGACGGGAAACATATGGTTTTCGATGAGAATAGGAAACAAATAGGAGCGGAATATGATGAATTAAAACATATTTTAAAAGTTATTGACGGTTGTTTATATTTTGTCGCAAAAATTGGGAACAAAAAAGTTGTTGTTAATGAGCAAGGAGAGCACGTTGGCGGAGAATTTGATAATGTTGATTTTGTTTTTGATCTTGAAGGTAAAAATATGGTTTTTAGGGCAGAGAATGAAGATGGCGATTATATTGTAGATAAAGATGAAAAAAGATTTTTTGAAGGTTATGATGAAATTGGCTATCCTCATAGTGAAAATGGAAAGATGTTTTTAATGGCTCGGAAGGGAAAGAAATGGTTTTTGGTGGACGAGGATAATAATAGATTAGGAGGAAAGTTTGATAAAAAAGGAACAATTCATGATATCGGAGGAAAAATATATGTCTGTGTTGAAAAAGATGGAAAGAAGTCTGTTTACAATTCAAAGGGAGAGCAAATTGGCGATGATTATGACAATCTTTGGGTTAAGGATCTTGATGGAGAATTGATTATAGATGTTAAAGATGGAGACAAGATGTATATGGTTGATCAAACTGGCAAAAAAATTAGTGGTGATTATGAAACCGTTACGAAGCCTCAAATAGTTAATGGTAAATTGATATTTCACGTTGAAGAAAGAGGGAAATGGTATATTGCTGATTCTGCTGGTAATAAAATTGGACAAGGATATGATAAGATAAGATGGCAACCACAAGTTATAGCAGGAAAAATGATTTTTGTTGCTGAGGATGATGGTAAACAGTTTATGGTTGATCAGGCCGGGAAGATTATTGGTGATAAATATGATAAAATTGGTTATCCTAAAGAAGTTGGCGGAAGATTATTTTGTATTGCTACCCAGAAAAATAAAATGTTTGTAATCAATCACGCCGGAAAAAGAATCAGTGATGAAGATTATGATAAGGTTGATAACCTGACTGATATTGCAGGAAAATTACATTTCACTACTAGAGTTGGTATAAAAAAGGGAAAAAATATGGTAATTCGTGAAGATGGTAAAACGATTGGCGGTGAGCATACAGGAGTTTATATACCATCTCTGGTGGAGGTAAATGGAAAAGTCGTCTATATGGTTAAATCGACTGAATTGGGAGGACATGATTATTTTATTAATGACAAAGGTGAAAAAATTCAAGATGACTTTGACAGCGTTTCAGGTCCTTATGTTTTCGACAAAAAGCTATATTTTAACGTTAAAAAAGATGGAGTAAGATTTTTGGTTAACGGAAAAGGAGAAAAGGTTAGCGAGGAATATGGGGCAATATTTAAATTAGATTTAACAGAAGATGGGCAAATGTATATTGTTTTTGAAAAAGATGGTAAATATGAAAGAAAAATATTAACCTTGAACACATAGCACAAATTACATAACACGTAACACAGATTATTAGCGAACTTAAAGCGAATTAAGTCAATTTAACAGTTCTCATTAACACTTTTATCACCTTTAGATTTTATGCTAAACCCCGAACAATCTTTAACTGAAAAATCTTTGCACGCTAACTTCACTGAAGTTCAGCAGGATCATTTTGATAAATTAATGTCCGAGTTAGAAGTAATCTCAGATGGTTTAGGTTTTGCTGAACTTAAAGTAAAGGCTGAGGCGGGGGACAAAGAAGCTCTTCAAGTTATGCGTGACTATATCGCCAAGAAAGAACAGATTGTAGAGTTTATTGAGAATAAAGAGATATCAGAACATTATGAAGGTTTAGTCAATCCTAAAATTATTAAGGATTTTGTTGAAAATTGTCCATGGCAAGTCATTGAGCTTGATCGTTGGGAAAGATATTCGGAGTCTGATGGCAAATTGAATGGTCGTATTTGTATAAAATATCCTTTAGATAAGGAAGGTCATTGGTACCCTATAATTAATGGGGATATAGTTAGAAAACTAACTGATCCGGAAGGAAAGGAAATTCCTTTGTCGGGTTGTCGAGCTTTAAGCTTTAAGGATGATCAAGTGTTGGGATTTTTTCGATCTGTTAATGGTCGCGGTATGGTGGCAACTATTGATGAAGCCGGTAATATTGAAGATAGTATAGAAAATTCATCTGGATACAGTTTCGAGTCTAATGCTGATAATTACGCCAATGTCCTGGATTTGCATTTTGATGAAAAAACTGGCGAATCTGCATTTATTTTAGCTATTGAGGATACTCAACAAGAAAAAAGGTTGGCCATTTATGATGGTTTGTCTGAATTTGAAAGTATGAATTGGGACAGTCTGCAGATGATTAACCATGTTCCTAATGGAATATCTATAAATGCTGCGGATAAACGAGGAGTTCCAATAATTAATGGAATAGAGTTGTTTGCATTTGAAAATCGATCAATTATTGATTGTAAAAATGTAAAAAATATTGACAACCAATTGTGTGGTGTGCTTTTCCTTCAAGACGTAACTGGTAGAAAAGAGTGGGTCGTTGTTCATAAAGGAAAAAGAGCAGAAATCCAAAATACGGCTAAGTTGGTTGATGAGTTTAAATATGAATTTGTAAATATGAAATATGGAGATGAGACGATTAGCGGTATTTGTCAAACAAAACGTAAACTTGGGGGTAAAGTGTTTCAGTCTTTGCCAATTGTGAATGGCTCTGTATTGGATAATATTGGAGGGCATGAAATTGGTCAGGTTCGCAGTTTGCAAGTTGCTGGAGATCAGATAAATGGGTGCATGGAATTTTTTGATTATGGGGGGTATAGGCCTGTTGTTAATGGTGTCGTTATAAATAAAATTGAAAATCATGAAATTGTAGATGTGAATTCTTGTCATGTTGTTGGCGATAAAATAAATGGAATCATTAAATTTGCCGATGGAACATATAAGGTTGTGATGAGTAAGAGAGTTTTAAAGCTTGAGGGATAAGTCGTATATCCCGATCCTTTAGCGCGTATTGTAAAGATGGCGCTTTTTTTGTTACCTTGACAAAATTAACTTTGCATAATATAATAAATTGTAAATTCGGAGGGAAACGATGATCCTTTTAGTAGATGCTTTTTTTGCAGAGCCAGAGAATCAAGTTTTGCTGAAGTATTACCATGATAAAAGCAAAATAAGAAATCATGAACTCAAAATAGCTTTTACAGTTGAGCAATCGACTGAACTAATTGAAAGAATGGATTTTCATTTGGTAATTGTCAATTTGGTTTTATCAGATGAAGATATCGGTTCTTCTGCAGATCAAAGTCGGGGAGCTGAAGTTATTCTTATGTGTTTGGAAAAAGCAATACCGGTCATGGCTATCCTTGAAGCAATCGATACCCAAACCGGCGATGATGTCATTTTACTAAACTGTGTTCCTGGTATTGTCGGGCAAGTCGACCTTAACCAAATTGAGTATCATGACATTGAAGTTTTTCATGATCGGATGAGTGCAGAAGTTTGGTTGGATATTGCACTTTGCTGTCTTAACTATTATGGGAAAAGTAATTTAGATCTCAATCAACACGTACGTCTATCCAATAGAGAAGAAGAGTCTTTGCGTAAGGGGGGCCTTTATGACTGAAATTTACAATCCAGTACCAAGTGCTGGATTTTTTGTTTGGCACACCCTGTTAACTTTAGTACAGAGTTCAAGAGATTCCGGGTCGTGGCCCGAATGATAGTTTGGGATGTGTTATTGGATCCCCCCGCCTTTGTCATTCCGGATTTAATCCGGAATCTCATGGAATTTGTGCTTGAGTAAAACAATGGGGAATAGGTTATGAGTTTTGATTTTGTTTGCCCTTTGTAGTAAAATGGTTCTATATGCAACCAAAAACTTGGGTAGAAATTAGCCAGGCAAATTTAGTTCATAATATTGAACAGTTCCGTCATCGAATAGGGAATAATGTTAAAATTTGCGGAGTTGTTAAGTCAAACGCTTATGGTCATGGCTTGGTTGAAGTTGCACAAGTTATT
Source organism: Candidatus Falkowbacteria bacterium (assembly GCA_018674305.1). Classification (NCBI taxonomy): domain Bacteria; phylum Candidatus Falkowiibacteriota; species Candidatus Falkowiibacteriota bacterium. Next base: position 4,976 of record JABHAL010000015.1, read on the forward strand.
GAAGACAAAGTTGATTGGTTAGCAGTTGACTCTGCAAATGAAGCTTTGCAATTACTTAAAACTTATAACTTACAACTTACAACCCCAATAATTATTTTGGGATATACACTATTAGAAAATTTAGAACAAGTTGTAACGAACGGTTTTCATCAAGTAGTGGCAAATTATGAAACTCTAGAAAAGTTGGGCGAGGTTAGTTCAAGGTTACAAAAACCAGCTTTTGTGCATTTGAAAATAGAAACTGGAACTTCTCGTCAAGGAATTTGGTTAAAGGAATTGGATAAATACTTGAATTTAATTTCACAAAATACTTTTATTGAATTAGCCGGTGTTTCAACTCATTTTGCTAATATTGAAGATACAACTGATCATAATTACGCTAAAAGCCAATTAGAAAAATTTAAGGAAGCTGTTCGGTATATAGAAAATAAAGGTTTTCAAAATTTTCTTAAACACACAGCTTGTAGTGCAGCTACAGTTTTATTTCCGGAAACGTATTTTGATTTAGTTAGAATTGGAATCAGTATGTATGGAATGTGGTCATCAACTGAAACTCAGGTCAGCGCCATGCAAAAGGGGATTAATATTGATTTACGGCCGGCGTTAACCTGGAAAACTAAAGTTGCACATTTGAAAACTTTGCCGGCCGGTGCTTCGGTTAGTTATGGGTGTACGGAAAAATTAACTTCAATAACCAAAGTCGCAGTTTTACCAATCGGGTATTGGGATGGTTTTGATAGGGGACTTTCCAGTGTGGGCAATGTTTTGGTTCGTGGTCAGCGTTGTCGCGTAATTGGTCGTGTGTGTATGAACATGGTCGTGGTTGACGTTAATCATATTTCAGAAATTCAGCTTGAAGATGAAGTTGTTCTTTTGGGTCAGCAGGCAAGTGAAACGATTACCGCCGAAGAAATTGCCCGCAAGATTGGTACGATTAACTACGAGGTTGTGACGCGGATTAATCCTTTAATTAGAAGGGTGAAGGAGGGAGAAGAAGGCAGTAGGAGCGTTAACAAAGTCGATGAATCAAGTAAACCTTTTTATAAAACAATGGCAGTCTGGCAAAGTATTGAACAACTAAATGAAATAGTTAATGATGTTTTGATTTGCATTCACAAAAATGAATTTAAGTGCAGAAGCCAGATAGCAAATGCTAATGATTCAATCGGTTCAAATTTTGTTGAAGGCTACTACTCGGGTTATATTAAAGAGTATATTCGGTTTTTGAAGTATAGCCGGCGGTCAGGTCAGGAATTATATTCAAGGGTAACTAATTTATTTATTCGAAAGGTTATTGGAAATAATTTATACACTGGATTTGACGACCGTTGTAAGAAAACTATGTTTTTAATTGATAAAACTCGCTATGGTTTGGAAAACAAAGTTAAGTTAAATGAGAAAATTTCTAATCAAAATTAGCCAAGATAAGACCCTTCTTCTACCTCCTTCTCCCTCCTTCGTATGTCTAAAATAAGCTCCAAGTACCAAAAAGACTTTAAAAACATGGATTACAAAAATCCACGTTTGATTAGAGATAAAGAAAACAAAAAGAATCGTTTATTTAAATTTGTGGGCTGGTTAATGGCAATTGCAGTAATTGGATTATTGTATCTTCTGTTTTTTTCGCCAGTATTTAAAATTCAAAGCCTGGAAATTAATGGATTGGAAAAAATCAAACCTGAAAATATTAATAAAATAATTGATGAATATCGTTATGATAAAAGTTGGTTAGTTTTTTCTCATAACAACTTTTGGTCATTTCAAAAAAGTGAAATAAAAACAAAAATTTATAATCATTATTATTTTGAAGAATTTGAAATAAAAAAGAAATGGCCCAACGAGATCATTATTAATTTAAAAGAAAAGAAATCTGCGATAAATTGGTTGACCAAGAATCTTTGTTATCATTTGGATTTAACCGGTTTAGCTATTGAGTACTGTGAGGAAAGTAATGGCTATTTGACTATTCGTGATTTGCATGATCAGGGTTTAGAGGTGGGGGAGGTGGCACTTTCTGCGAAGGACCTTGATTATATTAGGGACATGTTCGCACAATTAAATGTTGTTGTCGGAGAAGCACTTCACTTGATTAATATTGAAAAACAGGATAATCTATTAACTATCACGTCAGAAGAGGGAATAGAACTTCGACTTAATAGTAATTTAACAGTTCAGGAGCAGATCACCAGGTTGCGCACATTACTTAGTCAGCCGGAAGTTAAAGGTAATTTAACCAATCTGAAATATATTGACCTTCGTTTTGGTGAAAAGATTTATTATCAATAAGGAGGGGACATGGATAGACGACCAGGAGTTGTTCTTGACCGATTGCACAAGGCGTTTGATATACTCCGAAGAGAAGATTTTTACACAGCTCCAGGATTGAACAAGGGAAGTTTTGCTAAAACAAAACAGTATGTTCAAGATCGGGCCAAGGCTTCAGGTAAACAGTTCTCAATATTTTGGGCTTTGCAAGATCAATTGAATTATGAGCAAAGTTCGGGTGGGTCAGATTTTTATCTTTGCTGTGTGACGGCCTCTGAGTATTTTTCTTCAAGTGATGAACGGTTGATCGAAGAGAAAGTAAAGAATGCGTTTGCTTGTCTTGGAATAGTTTTTGAGTGGAATGGTCGTTTGCTTTATAAAATATTAATCAAGGGTGTCCGGCATAGACGTGATCGTTTGTGCTAGAAGTGGTTAGTGTGTAAATATGATTTACATGCAAGTCTGGTTAATCCCAGCACGTAGTGGAGTGGAGTAACCGTGTATCATTGATACGCGGTTTTTTATTATAATTAAAAAGTCAGAATGTTGAGCGAATTACAAATGTGGGTCACTACTCACCACTCACTACTCTGAGATTTTACGACACTTAAAAAAGATGGCCGGTTGAAAAGTGGGGAAGGTTAAAGTTGGTTTACTTTTGTTAAAACATGAAAATGGGGCAGGTAATTGAAACTCTAAAAATTTGTGGATTTTTCACTATAGTTGATTTAAATACAAAAATTCACAATTCACAATGCATAATAAAACTAATTTAGTATCAAAAGATCAAACAATAAATCAACAATACGCAATGTCTGATACACAATGAAGTTATATGTAAAATACGGTGCTTTTGAGGTGAAATACCCTATTTTGAGGCTATAATTAACGTTAAATTCTTGTGTAAATTTAGCCAATAAGCGACCCTCAAAATCGAGCTGTACGGGGCGCAAAATTCAATTGAATACTAGCGTACCTGTAAACATCTTTCTTTTGCGTAAATTTGCGTAAGATGTTGTTATAATTCGGTATTTGATATTCTTTAAGTGTTTGTAGTTATTAGCAGGTGTTTGGTGGTAGATATTTGGTATTCTTTGAGCTTCTGTGGATACTATTTGGTATTGGTTATTGGATATTTGGTGTTGTTGTGCTACATTGTAAGTGGACGTCTCTTAATTAGCATTATGCGACACGCGTGCAATATTAAATACACAATACCCAATATTCAATACATACTATATGAAAAAAGTTAACTCACCTATTATAAAATTGATTCCGGATTTTCTAGATTACATTGATGTAGAAAAGGGTTTAAGTCCAAAAACTCAGGAAAATTATGCGCGTTTTCTCAAGCGCTTTGAAAACTGGCTAAACGTCAAGAAAATGAATAGCCTACTCCCACACGAGCTTACGAAAGAAATAATTTGGAAATACAGAATATTTTTGGCAAGACAAACCACCTCCAGGCAAACCAAGATAAATTTAAGCAAAAAAACTCAGAATTTTTATTTAATTGCTTTGCGATCATTGTTGTCGTATTTTGTTGATAAAGACATCATCTCCCTACCTCCTGATAAAATTAGCTTGGCAAAACAAGAAAAAAATCCTTCAGTTCACTTTCTTTCTCTTGATAAAGTAAAAAAATTACTGGATTCACCTTCCCAAAAAAATGTTCAAGGGTTACGAGATAAAGCTATCTTGGAAACTTTATTTTCTTCAGGTATGAGAGTTTCTGAATTAGTGGCCTTGAATCGTAATGAGGTTAGTGTAAAAAACACAGATAAGGTTTTTGAATTACCAATTAAAGGCAAAGGTAATAAAACCAGAACTGTTTATTTTTCAATTCGCGCTGTTAATGCAATTAGAGCTTATGTCTCTGAGCGAACTGATATTGAGCCTGCATTATTCATTAATTTTTCAGTTATAAAGAAAGCTGCGACTTCGCGTCGATTAACCACTCGCTCAGTAGAAAGGATTGTAAAGAAATACGTTAAATTAGCTGGATTACACTTAAAAACTACTCCACACACGTTAAGACATTCCTTTGCTACAGACTTGCTTAATAATGGCGTAGATCTTCGTTTGGTTCAAGAATTTCTTGGTCATTCTGACATTTCAACTACTCAAATTTACACCCACGTAACTAACAAAAAACTGAGTGATGTTTACAATAAATTCCATGCAAAAAGCAGTTAAATTTTATCCACATTTTTTTTTTTTACTCTTTGTTACTATTAGTAAAAATGGTATAATTAAAACATAAATAAGCAGTCATCTATGGCAACATTGTCAATGGATTTTTAGCTGTTACAAAAGTCTAACTAACTTAATATTTTTGTTATGAAAAAATTTTGGCGAATGATTGGAGGGCTCTATGTGTATCTTAAAAAGAATAAAAGACTTGCTCCCCTACTTCTGGCAATTGTGTTTATAGTCCAGTTTATTTTGATAATAATTATGTCAATTCAATTAAGTGCAACTCAAAGAAATGTTCTAGCTTTTAAGGATGCTTCATTACGGCGCCAAAATCAGATTTATAGCATAGTTTACATGCTCAACTCTCGTGTAAATCAACTTTTAGAAAAAAAATAAAAATTTATATATAAAACTAATTAAAATCAAATTAAAATTAACTTAATTTAAACTTATGAGAAAAATTGCAAAAAACAAATTATTCACCAGCTTCATTGCTATGACAACAATTGTCTGGGCAATGGGATTAGCTGGTGTGCTTGCTCCCCTACTGCCTGCTCAGGCAGCTATTACTACAGCTGCTACGGAAAACAGAATATTTTCAACCTGGGATATGAGTGGTGGGATGATGAGTGATATCGCAGCTTTTAAAATTACTGCTGACGAAGGTGAAACTCTAAATTCAATCAAAGTTCGCTTCACCAGTACTTTTGGTAGTGCTACTCCAGGTGCAATGCTTTCCGCTTTTGCCGCTGCTGGAGCTGAAAACGCAACAGATAATCAAGCTTTGTCCATTTATAAGGATGCTAATGGTAACGGTTGGTTTGATCCAGCTGGTGGTGATACCGTAATGGCATGGGAAGCTCAACCAGAATGGTCAACTGATAAGGGTGGTGGAACTTATGACGCAACTTTGGATATTGTTGATGATACATTACTAACAAGTTATGCTAGCGATTGGAACTATTTTGTTCATATGCAAATGGCTGCCTCCCCTGCCGCAGGAAAATCATTTAAGTTCCAATTTCAGACAGGTGTTGGCGGAACAATTGTTACTTCTGGAGCCTCTCCAAATATTACTGCGTTTGAAACAAACTCAATTAATAGTATTGGTGGCGGTGGTGGTGACTATATAGTTGCACCACGAATTACCCAAGCGTATTTTAATGGTCCAACTGGGATTCTTTTGGATTTTGATATGGATATGAGTACTACGTCCGTAAATTGTGATGAAGGCGATGTTGTTGGAAGTTGTTCAAGTAAATATACATTATTTACCAAGGATGGTACAGATACTCAAACAATTATTGGTGCTTCCCGAGATGGTTCCGACCATACACTTGTTTCTTTAACTGCCCATAGTGCCGCTAGAATTGGTTTAACTCCTGAAGATTACTTGGTTATCAGTACTGACCCCGCACAAGCACCTAGAGCGGAAGCTAGTGGAATGAATTACAATGATGATTCAAGCCTTCAGTTCCATTCATCTCCTGGTTTTGTTTTAATTTCTGAGGTCAAGTTGGCTGGAGCAAATACCACTGATGAGTTTATTGAATTGTACATTGCTTCTCCTCCTGGTGGCCCAATTAATTTAAATGGATATAAAATTAAGGCGTTAAATGCAAATACTTACAAAACATTGGCAACTCTTGGTGCAACCGCGTTAGATTCGGGCAAACACTATTTGTTGGCGAATAGTGCGTATAATTATAATAATGCAGTTGATGGCGTTGATATGGTTGCAGACGCAACTTTTACGGGCGATTTGGTTGACGGTGATACCATAGTTTTAACTAATTCTGACGATACGGTCGTTGATATAGTTGGTATTGGTAATGGAGCAAAGATTTATCAGGGCACAGCACCTGCTATATTTCCATATACTAATACCTCTATTGAACGAAAAGCACTTTACAGCTCAAATGCTCAAGGCATGGCAACGACTGATGCTCTTAGTGGAAACGGTTATAACAGTTTGAACAATGTTTATGATTTTGTAAATAGGATTACACCAGACCCTCAGCCTTCGTCAGCACCGCAAGAAATGTCTGGGATGCAGGGTGGTGAATATGTTAATAACACACCAACAATTGAGCATATGCCGATAGCTATGGCAATTGCTGGTCAATCAATTACTATCGACGCAAATATTTATGACGTTGAAGACCCATTCTCAGTATTAGCAACTAAACAGTTATGTTATAAAGCTCCTAATGGGTCATGGCCGGGAGATTGTGTTACTGGAATTGATAAAGGCGAAAATAGGGCGGAATTTTTTATACCAGCTTCAGCTGTTACGGTAAATGGATTGCATTACTATATAGAGGCTATTGATCGAGGTGGTGCAGCTGGTTACGCGTCTGCAAATCCATCAGCTACAACCGCAGTTTTAGCGCAATCAAGTCCATTTGTCATAACAATTTCAGCAACTTCTGGATCACGAATGATTAGTGGAACAGTGTATGGGTCTGACTGTAGTTCTCCAATTGCTAATGCTAATATTAATGTAAGAGGAACAGGCTATAGTGCAACAAGCTCAGGCGCTGGTTTATTTACTGTTACAGGTGTTCCAGATGGAACATACAACCTAGCATCTTCAGCTGGAGGTTTTCTGGATAGTGAGATTTGGGGTGTTTCGGTAAATGAAAATAATCCAAATTCTGATGGTTGGGTGTTTTGTTTATCTCAAGGTGCCGGTGGTCAAGGTGGTAATGGCGATGCACCAAGGGTAATGATGTCTATGCCAGATGATGGTATGATGGGTGCTCCAATTGATGTCGTTATAGATCGCGCACCAATGTTTGTTATGTTTGATAAGTCAATGGACGGCGCGACAATTGAATGTACAGATTGTGATGCAGCTACGGCAAATATAAAATTAAAAAAAATCAGTGGTGGCTCTGTTACTAATGTTACCGGTTATAATGTAAGTATTGACGAAGGCGCTGGAGCAACCAGTCGAGGTCAAACAGTCCCTTTTGGCGGTTCAGGTGGTAACCCTGTAGCAGTGATTGATAAGGTCGCTTTATTGGACGTAGGCACTGACTATGTAATTGAAGTTATGCCTGCGGTTAAGGATATGTTTGGAAATCCACTTGAAGGTAATAGACCAGGTGGAGGCCATTCTGTAATGTTTACTACCCAGTCAACAAGTAATAATTTTAGTGGTAGTTCTGGATTTGACTTTACCGAAGACGAAAGTTTTTGGCAAACAGGCGATTTCTCTAGCATGACACAGGATGCTGGATATGCGACTATGATGGGTAATTTTGATTCAGATAAAGGCATGTGGGCTGGTGGTGCATATAGTCCCCTATACGTTTATGGCTCTCAACCATCCCCAGGTAGCTGGAATGTAGCAACAAATTTAATCAAGATTATTGTTGAGTTTAGTGAAGCAATTGATTCCAATAGTGTTAATTTAGGAACGTTTAATTTATATTCTGTTAGTGGTGGAACTTATACGGACGTAACAAGTACTTATATTGTTGATACTACGTTAAGTACAAACAAAAAATATGTAATGATGGGGGTTAATGGACCATTGCCTGTTGGTGAATACGAGATTAGAGTAAAGGGTGGTGTTCGTGGAACTTCTGGTATTACACTTGGTGATCCAAATAATCCTGGTAATGATCATTACATGTCTAATTTTACTGTTACTGATTCAACTGATACAACAACCCCAAGTATTAATGGTAGTTGGCCTGATGATGGTGTAACTGGAGTACCTATGGATTTTGGTTTTGTAGATTTAGGATTTAATGAAGCGTTGGATCCATCAGCTATTAATAGCACAAACGTAACTCTAAAAACTGGAACAACTTCAGTCCCCTCTAACATCAAATATGATCCAATGGCACAATCTATTAAGATTATGCCTACCACCGGACTGACTCCTGGAGTAACATATACTGCTACAGTGGATCTGGGAGTTGGTGCAATTCAGGATTTGGCTGGTTTGCCGACAACTTTAAGTTCTTTAACTAGGACATTTACAATGACGACATTGGCAGATGCTACACAACCAGTACTTGAATTTGCAAATTGTGACAGTTATAGTTGCGCGGTTACTTTTAATAAGTCAATGAGTGCTTTGAAGCAAAATGAAACTACTTCTAATGCCAACCTTTGGACGGGGAGTATTCGAAATCCTGCAAATTATGCTTTGACTTTTGGCCCTAATGGGACAGATTCAGTAGAAAGTTTAACAGCTAGCGGAGTGTCGTTCAACTATGAATATGAATCAAATACGGTAATGATTAAAGGATTAACTTTTACTGGTCTAAATGCAGATACAGATAAGTTTAGTCTTACAGTTACCAATGCAATAGATCTTTCTAATAATCCAATAGACACGAATAATAATACGGCCAGTGGTTATGTTATGGATTCTTCTAAGTCTGGTGGAATGATGGGCCCTGGTGGCGGTGGATTTATGGGGGGCGGAATGTCTGGCGGTGGTATCATGACCGGTGGACCGAGTGGATTTGGTGGATTTGATGCTAAAGAAGCGATGATGTTTGGAGCTGGTGTAATGCCAATGAACATGACTGCAGGTGCAGATACTACGTATTTTATTGACTTCCCTATGCCCCCATCAGGCGGAACTTCTAATAAACTAGATGATGGTGGATATATCAAGGTAACCTTCCCTAAGGGCACAGTTTTAACTGCTGCTATTCCTGATACATTTAACCCGGACAAGTCGGATCTAAATATGAACGGTGATTCAACCGTGGTTTTGAAGACATCAGGTGTCGCTGCTGATTCAGTTGCTGCAACTCAGGCGGGTGTACCTAATGATGGAATTACTGGTTCTGGTCAAACATTAACATTATGGCTGGATACTGATGGAGGGACAACAAGTGACCCAGATTTTTTCCATTTTGAAGTAAAAGGCATAATTAATCCGACTAAAGCTCAAGGTTTTGATTCTTCAGGCTATACTGTTGATATGAAAGCATATATGGCAGATGGAACTTTGGTTGAAACAATGACTTCAATGCCCTACTTTATAAGTGAGGCAGGTTCAAATAATATTAGAGTAAATATTACCGCAGCAGATGGAGAAGGTGCTTTGAATTTGATGATGGGTTCACCAATGTCTGGGCCAATGGACTCTACTGTTACAATTGCTGGAGGCACGGGATCTCAAACCTGGTCAAATCTAAATGACGGTTGTTATCACATCTTTACTAAGCCAACGATTGCACTTGGTGCAACAAAATATTCAGGGCAAATGAATCCAGAGCCGATCTGTTTACCAGGCTCTGGGGATAATTGGAATGCTGAAACAGAGACCTTGACTAAAGCTTTAACATTTACAAAGAGAAGCGCAGCAAATTCAGCTCAGCTGGAAGTGTTGGTAAGTGGAACATTTTCTGCTACGGGAGAAGACGTTGATGTATTTGCTTTTGGGCCAAATGGTGGAACAGTAGAAACCATACCTTTGACTGGTGTTGTCGTAAATGCGTCTACGATGTTATTATTACCTTCTGATGGTGATTACAATGTTGGGATCGGGCCAGCAATGCCCAGTGGGCCGATGGCCGGTCCCCCACCAATGCCTGATTGGATGCCACCTATGACAACTCGGATTACTGTTAGTGGTGTTGGAGGAACACCGGTTGTAAAGAGAAATGATACTAATGCAACAATCACTCAGTTACCTATTTCAATTACCAGCGCTGGTAAGGAAATACGTGGTCGTTTGATTTCTAAGCAAACAACTTTAGGCTCAGGTTACACAGCCGATGCTACAAGTTTAACAGTTGCTAGTGGAAGTGGCTTTGCTGCCAATGATTTCATAGTTTTGTCTGATGGTACTAATACATCAACTGATAAGATTCTTTCTATCAGTGGAACAACTGTGCAGTTAACCAGTGGAATGGGGACGTCCTTTGCTTCTGGTAGTGATATGTATAATATTATTCCAGATGCTCAGATTTGGGCTGCTCAACCTATGGGGTTTGGTGGTATGGGTTCTCATGCCTCATCTCAGGCTGACGGTAGTTTTACATTAAAAGTTTCAGCTAATGGAACTTATGACATTGGAGCATGGAAGTCAGGAATTGGTGATGCTCCTTCTAGTTCTGCAACTGTTAAGGATAACAATGGAGGCACAGTAGATGGAAATAATACGGCTGACGTTAAGATTAATGGAGCTAATGTTACTACCACAAATCCATTTCTGATAAAAATAGCTAAACCAGACTATGTGATCTCTGGTAGAGCCATTGATTCAAGTAGTAATCCAATGCAATATACTCACGTGATGGCAGAAGAAACTACAACTCGCCAAATGGCACATTCAAATACAGACTCAGATGGTGATTATATTCTAAATGTTAGTGCTGGTACTTGGAGTATCCAGGTTGATACACCTCCTAGTTTTGATGGTTGTGGCGCGACTACTGCTACCGTTATTGTTGCCGAGGCAACTGGAGATATGAATAATCAAACACTCCAACCAACTTCTACAACTTGCTATACAATTTCAGGAAATGTTTCTATCGGAGGGAATCTTCAGACTAATGTACCTATTATGGTTGAAGCCTGGGACACAGATAATGACTGGCCGTCCGGAGGTTACAATCGTAACGAGATGACTGATACTGCAGGTAATTATTCAGTAAAAGCTGGTGCAGGGACATACCGAGTTTCCATGTGGTCTCCTGATTACGGTGAAGTTGGATCCAATGTAGTAATTACAAGTGCTAATGTGACTCAAAATATTAGTTATGATGCTTCAGAGTTAAAAACATTGACTATTGCTTTTACCGGTGGTACTTCAAGTCAACGTGGTTTTGTAGAAGCAAAATCAACTACAGGTTCAGGTCGTCGTGGTATACCTGTGGCAGATTTGAGTAGTAGCGCAACAATGAGCTTACCCGTTGATACATATAAAGTAATGGTGTTTGTAGATGGTTTGGGTGATTACTCCCCTTCTGCAAATATTGACCTTACAACAACTGATCAAACAGTAACAGTTGATTTGTCTGGTGAAACTACGAGAACTGTTAGCGGTACAATTCTGGATAGTGGCGATTCTCCTGTTTCAGGGGCAGCTGTACTTCTAGTAAATGAAACTACAGGATTAGCAAAGCAAGCAACAACAGATGCTAGTGGTAATTATTCCGTAGCTGTTAAGGAAGGAACATTTACTATCAAAGCAGAACATAAAGATTATGCTTCATTGCCAAAAGCAACTCTAGCTGTTACTTCTGATATCAATTATGACTTTGATAGTGATACGGCTGACGAGGACGTGGCAGTTGATAATGATTTAGTTGAAAAAACTGTAAGTATTAGTGGTACGATTTATAAATCTGATGGTACAACGGAAATGAATACCGGCGGATTTGTTTACGCAACAGATTCAGTGACTGGAGCAAAGGCTAGGGCTAATATTCAGGACGATGGTACATATACTCTTCCTGTTACTGCTGGAAATTGGACAGTCATAGCAGATGGATCACTTCACTCCGAGACAACTCTTAGTACTGCTGTGTCAGTGTCAAGTACAAATGTAACAAGTGAAGATATTACATTGACTGCAGATGCTACAGATATTAAAAAGTCAGAATCAGCAACTTTTACTCCATCGTCGGGTGTTAATGTAAATGATGAAAATAATACTGGAATAGAAATGACGACCAGCGCAGGTTCTCTTGGTCAAAACAGTACAGCTACTTCAGGAACAATAACCTTAGAAGAAGTTGATATGCCTGATTCTGATAATTTGGTGTCTGTTGGAAATTTTGTAGATGTCTCAATGAGAACTACCACAACATCAGGTACTTCAGATATTAACCAGTTGACCGGTAACGGTGCTGAAATCGTGTTCCACTATACAGCTGCCGATATGACTGCTGCAGGAATCACAGATGAATCAATGATCTCCTTAGCATATTATGATGATACTACTGGAACTCTTATGCCACTCGATAATCTCGCCCGTGATACAACTAATAATACAGTAACTGGTACAATTACTCATTTGACAGAAATAGGTTTGGTTGCTCCTCCGCTAGTTGCAGCTTCAGCTAGAAGGTCTACGGAGACTGTAACTGCAACACCAGCAACCACAGAAGAAGCAACTACCACTGATAGTACAACTACCACTGACGTAACTACTACAGAGGACGCGACTACCACAGAAGAAACAGTAACAGTTGTGGAAACAGTTACAGAGACAACTAAAGCAATCGCCACAGAAGTTGTTGTTTCAGATAATGTTGAACCTGTGAAACCAGTTACTCGTGAATTAAGCAAAGAAGTTGAAGCCGTAAATGAGTTTGTAGCTCTTGAAAGAAAAGTTCCTGCAACAGCTAGTGAATGGAAAGTTATTAATTATTTAGCCTACGGAACAACTGAAAAGGTCAAAGCTATGGAAGTACGAGAAAGAAAGTCTTTACTTTCTGATTACAAGTCAGTGTATAACAAAGCACCAGCTTCAACTGGTGATTGGAGTGATTTAGCTAAGATGGCTTCAGGTTCTACTCCATCTCGAGTTTTAGCCAATGAAGTTCAGGCAATCCAAGCTTTCACTCAAGTATTTAATAGAGCAGTTGATTTCAGTGTAAAATCAAATGAAAGCTTTGTTCACATGGTAGCCTATAAACTAAGACCAGAAGCGCGTGATGTTGCTAAAGAAAGAGGTGCCTTGGGTACTTATACTGGAACATACAAGAGTTTGCCTGGAAACAGTTTTGGTTGGGCAGTATTGAAAGCTATCGCCTATTCTGGTGTCGCTGATGTAGCTCCTGTAGCTGCACCTGTAGTGGCCCCAGCTCCAACTGTAGCTCCTGTGGAAACAACAGTTGCAAGTGTTGTTCCAGTTAAACCAGCTTCTGCTGAGAGAAATTTAAAAGCAGAGATTTTAGCAGTTCAGGACTTCACTTCCCTAGTTGGAGCAAGCCCAGATGTAAATGGATGGAACACTGTATACTTCATCAGTTATGGTAGTACTGTTGCTAGTAAGGCTCAAACTTCGGCTGAGAGATTAGCTACAGTTCAAAGCTACTTCACTGCTAATGGTGTAGTACCTACTACAGCTAGTGAGTGGGAGAATTTAGTGAAATAGTAAAGTTCAGATATGAAAAACCCCCGACTTTCGTCGGGGGTTTTTTAATTGTGACTTTATTCAAATTTAGTCACGAAAATGCATTCCTAATATTGAATCTTTTTTGATTTTATTTAAATTCTTTTCAACTTGTTTGTAAAATTCAGGAAAGTGCTGACGATTTATCCATCGACCTCTGTGTCTTTGCCGGTACGGTGGTTTTTGTAAGTGAGCAATTTCATGAACAATGGTTCTAATTAAGCCATTGATTGACAGAGGTTTCATGGTTTTTGGTGAATAAATATCTAGAGTTATAAGCTTTTTTTGTAGATTAATATAAGCCTTGGTGTATGAACCTGTCTTCATGCCCTTCCGGCTCATAAAGCGCAATTTTATGCCTTTGACGGCTAATAAACTACAGACTTTATCAAATAATAATTTTACTAAATCTTCGTGATTTTTCATATTGATCTTAATGTCCACCCGGTCTACTGCCTCCTCCAATGCTTCGGTAGTCGAGAAAGACACGGGGTAAGGATGTTTTTTTGCAAGCTATTATCTAAAGCAAAACCCCTAACCCAAATTCCGGATCCTGCCTTCGTTGAAACTTCGGCAGGCAAGCAAGTCCGGAATGACGGGGTAGGGGTCTTTTCTATGTTTGAAAATTTGAATTTAATTGAGATTTGGTCAATTGGTTTATTGGTCATTAAACAAGTTTTATGGGAGATAATCTAACGGATTAACCGGGATTCCATTCATGCGAACTTCAAAATGAAGATGAGGGCCTGAGGTTAATCGACCTGCTCCAGGTGTTCCAGGCATTCCACCACTATAACCAATAACTTCTCCCTGACTGACATATTCATCTTCGCGAACTAGAATTTTACTAACATGTCCGTAAACTGTTGAGAGACCGTTAGCATGAATTAAAGCAATATAGCTATATCCCATTCCAGCATCTTTTGTTTTTAATACGTATCCTTCAGCGGGTGCTCTAATGGTTGTTCCTTGCGCAGCGCGGACATCTATTGCTGGGTGTTCAAATAAATATCGAAAAGGATAATCAGGATCATGAAAGGTTGATGTGATTTTGTTTTTAGGTACTGGCCACATTAATTGGCTGTTCCTTAGTTCAGGTTTGTCTTCTTTGAGTTCATTTAATTTACTGCGAACTTTTTTTTCTAAACTGGTTAAGTCAGCACTTATAGATTCTTGTTCGTCTTTTGCTTGCCAGAATAGTTCAGTAAATTTTTTTTCCGAATTTTCTGTTTGAATTAAAACATTTTCTTTGAATTTAGTCTCTCCAGCTAAGTTGACTTGATTTAGTTGCAGATCTTGTTTTAATTTAACAAGTTGTATTTGTTTTGCTTCTAGTTCCTGCTTTTGATTGAGAAGTTCTTTTTTTTCTTGTTTTAAATCGGTCAAAGCGTCGCTTAAACCTTTTTGTAATTCCTTGGTATATTCAACTTCATTAAAATAGTCAGAAATAGAATCATTGAGAGCAAAAATTTTTAATTGATTGGTATTGTCATTCTGATGAATCTGTTGGATCAGTGTGCCCAGATTTCGTTTTTGATTGTCGATTGTGTCTTCTTTTGTAATGACCTGAAGCTCAACTTCTCGTTGCTCCAATTGAGTTTGTGCTACTTCTGCTTGGGTAACTTCAATGTCCAGTTCTGTTTTGGCAATCTGATTTTCAATTATTATCAACTGATTTTTTAATGAAGCTGCTTCTTCTTGTTTTACCCGAATATTTTTTTGATAGACTGAAGCTTTCTTTTTGATGTCTTGAATTTCCTGTTCTTTGTCACTAATTTGTTGATTCAAGTCCCCTACTGATTGAGCAAAAACTAAAATAGGTGTTAAGATTAATATTAACACTAAGCTGATTATGATTGTCAGACTTCTTGCTGTTTTCATAGCCTATATATTATAGCAGACATATTTAAAATAAAAAAATCTCCCTAACGTACGTTAGGGAGATTTTTAGTTATTGAAGTTTCTTTATGGCGTTGTTTATTCGTTCCAGGGTTTTAGCTTTTCCTAACGCGCTAGCAATTTCAAATGGTCCAGGTGATTTGGCTTGCCCACTTAAAGAGTAACGCATTGGCCAAAGTAGACTGCCAGTGTCTAAACTATTATCTTCCAGGTACTGTAAGATTGTTTTCTCGAGTTTTTCTGAAGTGTAGTCTGGGTCATCAATCTTGGATAAAAAAGCATGTAGGCCTTTTAAGTTAGTCAAGGTTTGATTTTTGTTTGATTTTTTCCAAATTATATCTTCGGCTTTGTATTCAAGATTGTCAACAAAAAAGAATTTAACGGCTTCAGCTAATTGATCCAGTCGTTTGATCCTTGTTTGTTCTAAACTTATAATGTTTTTGACATATGATTGTCTAACAATTTCTCCAGAACTGATAATCTTGACTTTATCTTTTTCGGCTTGTAGTAGCTTTTCTGCCTCTAAATATGGGAGTGCTAGTTCATAAAATTCATCTTGTGATAACTTTCTTAAGTATAATCCATTTATCCAATCTAGTTTATCTAGATCAAAAACTGCTCCAGATTTATGTACATTATCAAGTGTGAATTGACGTATTAATTCATTCAATGTGTATATTTCTTGTTCTGTGCCTGCATTCCAACCAAGTAGGGCCATGAAATTTACAAAAGCGTCTTTTATATAGCCTTTGTCAATAAAATCATGAACAGAGACATCGCCGTCTCTCTTGCTCAATTTCTTTTTAGTTTTGCTAAGCAGTACGGGCAAATGAGCAAAGATTGGTGGTTGCCAATCAAAAGCATCATAAAGTAAAACATGTTTTGGTGTGCTAGAAATCCATTCATCACCACGCATGATGTGCGTTATTTTCATTAAATGATCATCAACCACATTGGCAAAATGATATGTTGGATAACCGTCTGACTTCATTAAAACATAATCATCAAGATCTTTTGTGTTAACAGAAATTTGACCGCGCATTAAATCTTTAAAAACTACTTCTTTGTTTTCCGGCATTTTGAAACGTATAACATGTTTACCCCCTGAATCTAGCATTGCTTGAACTTCTTTTTTTGATAAATTGCGACAAAGGCCATCATATTTTGGGGCTTGTTTATTTTTTCGTTGCTCGTCGCGTAAATTGTCGATTCGTTCTTTGTCACAAAAACAATGATAAGCCTTGTTTTTTTCTAATAAAACTTTGATTTGTTTATTGTAAATATCCAGACGAGCAGATTGAGTGTACGGGCCGTAGTCCCCTTTTTCCTTAACCTTGTTATCAGTGGTTAAATAGGGTCCTTCATCAGATTCAATTCCTGTCCAAGACAAAACTTGTAAAAGGTTCTCAACAGCACCTTGAACTAAGCGAGACTGATCTGTATCTTCAATTCTAATGATAAACTTACCATTGTAATGTTTAGCAAATAAATAGTTGTATAAAATAGTACGCAAATTTCCAATGTGTACAAAGCCAGTTGGGCTGGGTGCTATTCTGACCCGCACCTTTGAAAAGTTTAGTTTATCCATATTTATAATTCTAAATCCTAATAACTAAATTCTAAACAAATTCAAATTTGCAAAATTTAATATTCAAGAGTTTTATTATGTTTAAATTATAGTTCAATTTGAGCATTCTGTAAATAGTTAATTTAGCCAAAGTTAAAACGGATTTGTTATAGATGGCTAACAAGTCTTGTTGCCTAAATTTAGCAAATATAATGGCTCAAGTTTTAAGCCTATTGACAAAATATAAAAAGTGTGCTATAATACTGTATTAGTCGTTAAATATAATTTGACATTTTGTAGCAAGGACCAACTGTTTTTATGATTTATATAAGTGATGAGAATTATTGGTTTTTGGTAATGTAATATTAACAATTAAACGCCGGGAGGCACACAATGACACAGGTACATTTGGTGAATGCATTGGTTGAGGGATTTGACGGAGACGTTGACGCAATCATTGAGGCCATTTCGGACCCAACCAAACGGGGCGAAGTGGCAATTCTGGACGGCAAGGAAGGACCGGTCATCGACGACTGGAACGGTGTGTGGGTTGTCCGTGTAGACAAGTTCTACTACACTCGTACCCAGGCATCGCACGGTGCAGTCTGCACGTTCCTCAAAGAAAACGACAAGCGGTTCCAGGTTTACAAGAACCTGCAGTCCGCAGTCGAGGACTTCTGTGAGCGTACGGCACGCCAGAACGAGTTCGAGGCTAAGAAAGCGGCACGGTACGAGGCTCAGGTTTCAAAGCTCCAGGCTCAGGACCTGCTCGACTTCGGTCCGGACAATTCGGTTTGGACGGAGTTGTCAGTGCTGGCCGGGCGTGACTTGGCGGCCTGGTCTCCGTGTACCGATCCCCTGGATCTTCCGGAGGCATCGAGTATCGTTTTTTGCGAGAAGGTCTCTTCCTTCGAGCCCGCTTACATGGCGGCGCTGAAAAGGAAGGATCTGGATCCACTGAGCTGGAAGGACTTTCTGACCTTCCATCGGCGGTACACGCATTACAAGACCATCCCGTTCATGGGTGGCATGTCCTTGCTGATGCGCGAGTTCGGACAAGTGAAGTACGCGGCATTGATCTTGACTCGCGATATCCCTGCGTTCAAGCAGGTCCTCGCAGAGCAGCTGGTGGCGCGACACGGCGACAAGGTGGATCCGTCCACCAATCCTTGTAAAATCGAAATCAAGGACACGCCGTATGTCACGTTCTTGTTCCAGAGGGCGTTCTTCACTCCCGCAGGACTTCTGCGGGAACAGAAGAAGCAGTCTTTGACGGTCTCGATGAGTGAAATCTTCGAGAGCGCCTCGGACCCGTCGACGGACAAGGATTCCACTCAGCCGCAGCAGGCTCACAACCCCCGGGGCCACGGCCGGAACGGCTGGGAGGGCTAGAATCACACCGCAAGAATCCTGCCAAAACCCTCTAATTCTACCTAGGGATTAACACATCCCAGGAGAGTCACATTTTAACCAAAATGTGGCTCTTTTCTTTTTAAATCTGTACGGATTACGGAATAGTACGGATGTACGGATCTATTGAGTATGAATCCACAACATAATTTAAGGTTGTTAATTCTAGTAAATCCGTACATCAGTATCTGTCCATAATCCGGACTGGACAGATTGACAAATACTTGATATCATGTAATATTGTATATAGAATACATTGCTCTTTAAAAGACCCTGCACCCAAACAAGGAGGTGTCATTTAAATGATCAAGAGCAATTCTGAGGACCTAGTTGTACCTGTTAGCCATTCATTTTGGCCATTGTTTTTCAGTCGATCACTTGTAATACAGTATTTCATGCAATGCAACTGTTTTTGTCTGAATGAAAAAGACAAGGGAAGGCAAATTATATTTGTTTATCCTGACGAGGACTGCTTCAATTTACCTTCCGTTACGGAGCTAGCAAAGTTTTTTGCAATCAGAGGAAGAGGGAGACGACTGAAGGATCTCCGTGATCTACCAGTCTCTGTAAATGAATTAAAATCAATTGCTGGCGTTCATCTCGAAAATGTTGATTTTGGAGATAAAGAATTGGTGGTTTTGTATGCAGTTAAAAGCTTAACTAAGAATACAAAAATAGCTGATAGTGTTTTGGCGGGTCTACAGGTTCGGGCTGAGCTAGAAGATGAACAGTTATGGCCGGAAAATAATGATGATTTGCGTGTTATTTCATTTGACTTTTTCCGTTATCACAAGGTTTTTAGCTTGTTGATGTTGGTGAAATCCGGAACAAGGGTTAGTCTGCTTCCAACCTTATCAATTAAGACATGTTTTCTTGGAAAAGAATTTGAGCTTTACGAAGAGCAACAACAAGAAATTGCAGATTCATATCATATTAATTAGACTTACAAAAAAGCGAGCATTCCACTGAGTGCTCGTCTTCTGTTTTAAAATGTTTTTATTTAGATGTGTTTTAGTATTTTTTTAAGAAATTCGTGTCGATGTGGATGAATAGTTTTAATTAAATCATCTTTGTCTACCCATCTGATTTCCTCAGCTTCTTGACTATTGGATATATCTATTTCCCTGTTGTTGCCAATGAATTTAAGTACGTAGGCTTGTTGTTTTTGACCCTTGTAGCCTTTAATTAGTCTGGCGTAATCTGGCCAGTTGTAAATATGAGACTCCGGAAGGGCTTTGATAATTTGTAATTTATTTTCTGGAATACCTGCTTCTTCTCCGACTTCTCGAATTACCGCTGACTCGATAGTTTCGTCTTTATCAACTCCGCCTTGTGGAAATTGCCAGTGGTTTTTGAAGCGTGGGTTTTTTTGAACTAGAAACTTACCTTCGTTATTAGTAACGACACCAACTACGTTTTCTCTATATTCTGAATTGATTCGTTTCTTCCATTTGTGACAAGTTAAAAGAAAGTCCGCTGTAGCATTTTTGATTCTTTTTAATCTAGTTGGTTCTTTGTATAAACGGTAGAACCATTCCATTCCTAATTCTCTAATAACTTTTGGCGCTCGTTTCATTTGGCCTGTTAAAAAATCAAAAGTTCCTCCAATTCCCAGGGCAACTTTTACTGGATATAAAAATTTTAAGTATTTGTTAATCCAAATTTCCTGATCTGGTGCACCTAGACAAACAAAAACAAGTTGTGGTTCAAAGCTGTTAATGTCATTTAAGACTTTATCACAATTATCATAATTGTTTTTATTTAATACTCCAATTTTAATTTTAATTTTTGAATAGTTTTCTTTGAATAAATTTTGAATATGTGTTGGTGTGCTCAATGAGTCATTTCGGAGTGCTATAAATACTTTGATTCCGGTTTGATTGAATTTTTCTAAAATTGCTGGAGTTAAATCTGACCCCGGCACCCTGTTTTCTAGGGTTTCACCAAGTATTTTGGCTCCTAGTTTTAATCCAAATCCGTCAGGAGTACTAATTGAAGCATTATTTAATACACGGCGATACTCTTCATCTTTTTCAGCTTTTAGACAGATTTCTGGATTAGGAGTGAAAATTTTCAATTGTCTTTCAGTTCCTATTGATCGTTCAATTTCATTTAAAACAAAATCTAAAGGTTGATCGTTAATTTTGACGCCAAGGATTATTGCTTTATTGTGAAAGTCTGGTGGACGATTCATTTTATTAGTTTAAAGATTTTAGTTTGGTGTAAATGGGCCCAGTCGGTGTTAGTTCGCTTTGCATAAAGTCAATTGATTTAACTTGAAATTCCATCTTTTGAATGGGCGTATCTAAATGCATATGGCCTCTCCCCCACTTTATTCTGCCAAGAGTGATGTGTGGTGAAAATTTTCTATTATCGGTGGGAATGTTAAATTTTTCAAAAGTCTGGTTTATGATATTTCTAAGCGGAGAAAGTTTTTTTTCAGTGTCTTGTAAGGCAATAACTATAGTTTTGGGAGCTTGTGAATTCGGAAATATACCGATCTCGTCTAAACGCAAAGTAAATTCAGTGAATTCAAATTCATTTTCAAACTTTTGTAATAGTTCTTGAGAAGTAGATTCACTTATGTTTTCAATGAAACCCATGGTTAAATGGAGGTTTTTAGGCTCTGTCCATTTTATATCATGAATTTGATTATTTTTTTCTAACTCTAAAATAAGGTCTTCTAGGTAAAACTTTATTTCTTTAGTTAAATTTATGGCCAGAAAATATCGCATATTTGATAATCCATTTTAGTATAGCAAAAATAATGCTAAAATAAAAGAGTGATACTTGAAGGAATAAGCTTATTGTGCTAATTTAATATAATAATGTTCTTTAAGAAGAAAAACAAGGAGAAAAATATGGAAACAAAATATTTTGCTGATAAATTAGCGGAAAAGCACGATAGTGTTGTACACTGTCTTGCCTGCGAGCATAAGTGTAAAATTGAACAAGATCAAGTTGGTTTTTGCTGTGTTCGAAAAAATGATGGTGGGAAATTGCATCTTTTGAATTATGGTAAAGTCATTGCCATGGGGCAGGATCCAATTGAGAAAAAACCACTGAATCATTTCCTGCCTGGAAGTAAAACTTTTTCAATAGCTTGTGCTGGGTGCAATTTTAGTTGTAAGCATTGTCAAAATCATGATATTTCTCAGGTTGTAAAGCAAACACAGAATGTCCCAGGTGAATTTGTTGAGCCTGATCAGGTTATTTCAGTGGCAATGAATAGTGGCTGTAAGTCAATTTCCTATACTTACACTGAGCCAACCATTTTTGTGGAATATGCTCTTGAAGTAATGAAACTTGCTCATAATAATGGCCTGAAAAATATTTGGGTATCCAATGGGTATTTTTCCGTACAAACTTTTGATCTAATCAAGCCGTATCTTGATGCAATTAATATTGATCTAAAATTTGCTGACGATGATCAGTATCAGGAAGTTTGTAATGCAAGCCTTGAGCCCGTAAAAAGAAATATTGAGCTGTGCGTAGCAGCGGGCATTCATACTGAAGTTACAACACTTTTGATTTCAGGCATGAACGATTCTGAAAATCAGTTAGAGTTTTTAGTTGAATCTATTGCAACTGTAAGCCCACTTATTTCTTGGCATGTTTCTCGTTTCCGTCCATACTATCAAATGTATGACAAGCCAGTTACTGAGAAGGAATCTTTGATTAGAGCAATCAAAGTTGCAAAAAGAATTGGACTTAACTACGTTTACGCAGATAGTTTTGCAATTGAAAACGGCCAAAACAGTTTGTGTCCAAGCTGTGGTCAGGTTGTTATCAGTAGGCTTGGTTACACTACAAAGTCTTATCTGAAAGATTCAAAGTGTGCAAATTGTAATACAGAATTACCAATCATTACAGAATGTTGAAATAAGGCGAGATATTATCTCGTCTTTTTTGTTTACTATTGACAGTTTATGGATTTATTATATAATACTTTTAGCACTCTAATGCTTCGACTGCTAATTTTTAAATGTAACAAGTCCCAAGTATCAAGTAACAAGATGGTTTGAATCTTGAATCTTTAATCTTGGAACTTATTTCTATGGATATCCGTAAATTCACTACTAATTCTCAACAAGCCTTGCAAGAAGCGCAAGCGATTGCTTTTGAAAATAAACATCCTCAAATTGATGTTGTTCATTTGTTGTCCGCTTTATTAGAACAAAAAGAAAGTATAGTTTTAACAGTTTTGAAAAAAATGGAAGTTCCTGTTGAACAAGTTAGTGCACAGGCTAAGTCAATATTAGGGAAAATACCTAAAGGTCAGGTGGTTCAACAAGCTGGACAAGTCGCTGTAACGGGTCCTATGAATTTTGTTTTGGTTAATTCTGAACGCGAAGCTAAAAACATGGGTGACGAGTTCGTTAGCACTGAACATCTTTTATTATCAATATTAAAAGTTGACTCCCCTGCTGCGCACATATTAAATGTTTTTGGAGTTGACTATATTAAGGTTAAACAAATTTTAACTGATGTTCGGGGCGATCAAAAAATTGACTCAGCAGATCCAGAAAACAAAAGAGATGTTATCTCAAAATATACAACTGACTTGACTGAAGAAGCAAGACAAGAAAAATTAGATCCAATTATCGGTCGAGATGATGAAATTCGTCGAGTTCTTCAAGTTCTTTCTCGTAGAAGAAAAAATAATCCAGTCTTGATTGGTGAACCTGGCGTTGGTAAGACGGCCATTGCAGAAGGTTTAGCTCAGCGAATTGTGGCTGGGGATGTTCCGGAAAATTTAAAAGACAAACAAGTCTTGAGTTTAGATATTGGGTCAATTGTAGCTGGATCAAAGTTTCGTGGTGAATTTGAAGAACGAATGAAGGCCATTTTGCAGGAAGTTAAAAAAAATCCAGACAAGTACATTGTTTTTATTGATGAATTACATACAATTGTAGGCGCTGGATCAATTGAAGGCTCACTGGACGCTTCAAATTTATTAAAACCAGTTTTAGCTCGAGGTGAATTACATTGTGTGGGAGCAACAACTTTAAAAGAATATCAAAAGCATATTGAAAAGGATGCAGCTTTGGAGCGTCGTTTTCAGCCAGTAATGGTTTTGGAGCCTACTCTTGATGATACCATTGCTATTTTGCGTGGAATTAAAGAAAAATATGAAGTTCATCATGGTGTGCGAATCACTGACGATGCTGTAGTCGCAGCTGGAAAACTTTCATTAAAATATATCTCAGATAGATTTTTGCCTGATAAAGCGATTGACCTTATTGATGAAGCAACTTCCGCTTTACGAATTGAGTTAAACAGTATGCCCAATGAACTGGATCAACTCAAAAGAAAAATTATGAAACTGGAAATTGAAAAGCAGGCCATTGCTAGGGAAAAAACTGAAACCACAAAAAAGAAAACTAGAGAGATTGAAAAGGATTTAGCAGAGTTAAAGGAAACAGCAAATCAGTTGGAGTTACATTGGAAGAAAGAAAAGGAATTGATTAATCAGATTCAAGAGGATAAAAAAGACATTGACAAATTAAAACAAGAAGCAGACATTTTGGAACGAAAAGCTGAGTATGACCGAGTTGCTGAAATTCGCTATGGTTTGATTCCTGAAAAGGAAAAATCCATTAAGTCGTTGCAATCTCGATTGAAAAAAGTACAATCTGGCCCAGGTGGTCGACAGATATTGAAGGAGGAAGTTACAGAAGAAGACATTGCCGCAGTTGTTTCCAAGTGGACAGGTATTCCTGTTAGTAAAATGTTGCAAAGCGAAATTGAAAAATTAACTCATGCAGAAGATGAATTAGCAAAACGTGTGATTGGTCAGAAGAAATCTATTGTTGCGGTATCAAATGCTCTTCGTCGCTCAAGAGCTGGCTTGTCTGAGGAAAATCGACCAATTGGTTCGTTCCTTTTTCTTGGGCCAACTGGAGTGGGAAAAACTGAGCTAGCAAAAGCATTGGCTGAATTCATGTTTAATAGCGAAGATGCAATTGTACGTGTGGATATGTCCGAGTTTATGGAAAAGCACTCTGTTTCAAAGTTGATAGGTTCACCTCCGGGATATGTAGGTTATGATGAGGGAGGACAGTTGACGGAAAAAGTAAGACGTCGTCCATACTCAGTGGTTTTATTTGATGAAATTGAAAAAGCTCATCCAGAAGTCTTCAATTCCCTACTTCAATTATTGGATGATGGACATTTGACTGATTCAAAGGGTCGAAAAGTTAATTTCAAAAATACAATTATCATAATGACTTCAAATATTGGGTCTGATGCGATTTTGGATTCATTGAATAAGTCAGACTTGGGATTTGGTAACAAAGAAAAAGATCTTAAACAAAGTACAGATGATAAAATTATGGGCAAACTGAAAGATCATTTCCGTCCTGAGTTTCTAAATCGTATTGATGAAATAATCATTTTCAATGCTCTAAGTAAGGCTGATATTCGACAGATTGTTGATTTACAATTAGATATTGTTGCTAAGCGTTTGTTGGAAAAGGAAATTCAAGTCAACTTTAGGCCTGAATTAAAGGACATGTTGGCTGAGCAAGGATATGATCCGCAGTTTGGTGCTCGACCGCTAAAGCGTTTAATTCAAAGTAAAATTCTAGATGAGTTAGCTTTGCAAATAATTGAAGGTTCAGCTAAAGATAAAGTAAAGGTTGATTTTAAACGAGGTAAAGTTCAATTTGATACAAAATAAATTTCTTATATTCAAAGCAGCTTGAGGTTGAAAACCTCAGGTTGTTTTGTTATAATAGGAGCATATGAAAAAGCTTAAGAATTTAATAATTTTAAGTCTTGTTTTAAGTCTGTTTATTCCATACAGTCCTGTTTTGGCTATTGAGTTTAATAATGGTTACATCATCTCTGACTCTGATTTAACGGACGCTTATAGCATGAGTTTGAATGATATTCAGGAATTTCTAGACAGGCGTAATGGAACACTTGATACTTATCGCGCATTAGATGAGAATGGAGTTGATAAATCAGCAGCAGAGCTTATTTGGCAGGCCTCAATAGAACATCAGATAAATCCTAAATTTTTATTGGTGATGCTTCAGAAAGAACAAAGCATTGTTGAGGATGATACTCCTACGCAGAAACAATATGATTGGGCCATGGGTTATGGCGTGTGTGATGCTTGTGATCCAGATGATCCAGGTTTAATTATATTTAAGGGATTCGCAACACAAGTGGAAATGATGGCGTCCAGGAATCGTTGGTATATTGAATCAACTGAAGGCTGGTTAAGAAAAGCTGGTCAAACCTACACTATAGATGGTCATCAAGTTTATATGGTAAATCAGGCTACAGCAAATTTATACAACTACACACCACATATTCATGGTAATTATGTTTTTTGGAAAATCTGGAATAACTGGTTCACGCAAAAATATCCAGACGAGTCGATGCTACAGGCAGAGGGAGAGGCTGGAGTTTGGCTAATTGACAACGGAGTACGCAGGCCGTTTTTTAGCAAAAGCGCCTTGATTTCTCGTTATGATATTGCTAATGTAATTTCAGTGAGCAAAGCTGAACTTGAAAAGTATGAAATTGGTCATCCGATTAAATTTTCTAATTACTCTATATTAGAAACTCCAATGGGCAATGTGTTTTTGCTGGTAGATAACGAACTTCGAAAGTTTGCTGACGCTGAGGTTTTAAGATTACTTGGGTACAATCCTGAAGAATTTGAGTTCTTGAGTTTAAGTGATTTTGCAAAGTATGATCTAGGTGAACCAATTACTATGCAGAGTGCTTATCCAACTGGCTCATTGCTACAAAATAATCAAACCGGTGGCGTTTATTATGTTCAAGATGGATTAAAACATCCAATTATAACTAAGGATATCTTGAAGCTTAATTATCCTCAATATAATTTAACGCAAGTTTCGCCTGAGGAATTATCTAAATTTCCGAATCAGGACCCAGTTAAATTAAAAAATGGAATTTTAGTAAAGGCAGAGTCAGGTTCCGCAGTATATGTTATTTCTAATGAACAAAAAAGACCAATTGTTTCAGGTAGTGTCTTTGAAAAACTGGGATATAGATGGGAAAATGTTCATATAGTTGATGAGAAAAGCTTATCAAATTTAGAATTGGGTGCTGTCGTCGACCTTGATTTTAAAAATTAATGTTTAAATAAATTTCAATATGCTCGTATTTTCAGCAATCGTGCCACATCCTCCGATATTGATTCCATCAATCGGCAAGGAAAATATAAAAAAATTAAAAAAAACCATTCACGCTTTGGACATTTTAGAGCAGGACTTAAATGATGCTAAACCTGATACTTTGATTGTAATCACTCCGCATGGTGATATTAATTTTGATGCTTTTACTATTAATACTAACCAAAAGTATACAGCTACGTTTGAAAAGTTTGGTGAATTTTCTACCAAACAAGAGTTCAAGTCAGATCTTGGTTTCATAAATCAACTCAAAGGTGCAAATGAAGTTGAATTGCCAATCCAATTAATTTCAGAGTCAACTTTGGATCATGGCGCCTCAGTTCCCTTATACTATTTGACTCGCAAAAATCCAGATTATCGAATTGTTCCAATGACTTACAGCTTTTTGAATTTTCAAAAGCATATAGAATTTGGTGAAGTTTTGAAGGAAGCTATTTATAGTTCAGATAAAAAATATGCCATAATTGCATCTGGTGATTTATCACATCGTCTAAGTATGCAGGCGCCAGCAGGTTTTTCGCCAAAAGCCAAAGAGTTTGATAAAAAATTAATTCAACTTTTGAAAAAGAAAAGTGTTGAAGGTATCCTAAACATGGAACCAGCATTCATCGAAGAAGCTGGTGAGTGTGGATTGCGATCGTTTTTAATTATGCTTGGCGCTATCAAGAATATGAGTTATGATTTTGAAGTATTGAGTTATGAAGCGCCGTTTGGAGTTGGGTATTTAGTGGGTTCAGTTAAATTCAAGTAAACCAGTTAGCACCGAATCCTCTCTAGATTGTTATTCCGGAATGAAGTTTTAGGGTTTTATAATTTATAACAAAATATCATTTAAAAAAGAAAAACGCGCTTATGGATTCATTAGCGCGTTTTGTGTTTTGTACATTCATCAACAATGGCAGAATCAGTCATTCGTCGTCTCCTCTTGTTTTTTTTCGTATTCTTCGATTGAGACAAATACAGGAAAAAGACCTTTGGATTTTGGGAGTTCAGCGTCGTTGCGATCATACGCAATGAAGCCCGTTCTTTTTGACTGATACTCTAGATTGTCGTACATTGAGAATGGCATGTTCCCGATGAATTTTTCACCGGTTTTGGCTTCTGGATGATCTTCACTTCGAAACATCTTATCCTCCTTTGATTTAGATAATACGAAGATTCCTTATAACATATCAAAATAATTGGTGTTTGTCAAGGATTAGTCCTGATTTGCTTCTAAATTTACATAAATATTTGTTTTATCTGTGGGAAGTGCTATAATGAAAATATGCAAAAAGTAGCTCAAATAATACCCCATAAAAAATTGCCTCGTAGCATGCATTATTTTGATTATTCAATTCCTAAAAATCTAGAATTAGTGCCTGGTCAAATTGTTAATGTACCATTCAAAAAGAGTGAGATGTTGGGAATTGTGCATAGTTTGAAAGATAAATCAGAATTCAAATATATCAAAGAGGTTATCAGTTTGGAACCCAAAATAAAATCTTTAGTACCCTATCAGTTGGAATTTATTAATTGGTTTAGCCAAAATTATTATTATTCAAAAGGGTCGACTTTGGATTTGTTATTGCCACACATGCCTAAACGTAAAGTAAAGGTAGTTGATAAAAAATTAGAAATCCCAGTTTCTGAGTTGAAGGAAAATCAAGAGGTTAAGGATTTAGCTGAAAAAATTAGCAAATCAAAGACTCGTAATTTTTTATTATTTCCTTTCGATATTAATTTAAAGAGGTGTTTATATTTAAATTTGATACAGGATATTGTAGCGCAAGAAAGGCAAATTTTGATATTGTTTCCACAGGTTTACAAAGTTCATGAATTCTATGCTCACTTGAGTCCTGAATTACGTAAACAAACCGCAGTATTAACTTCTGATTTGTATACTTCCAAGGCGCGTTATTTCACAGCTTGGCAGAAAATAAAATCTGGTGAAAGTAAAATTATTTTGGGTACCCGTTCTGCGGTGTTTGCGCCATTGTCTAAATTGGGAACCATTATTTTGGATGACGCTCATAGTGATGATTACAAGCAATGGGACCAAAATCCCCGTTATGAAACTCAAAAGGTTGTTCAAAAAATTCAGGAAATAACCAATTGTAAATTGATTTTATCATCATTAACTCCCAGGGTTGAAGACAGTTACTTGGCGAAAGAACAAGATTATAAGTACATCTCCTTGGGAAAAAAAACAGCATCAGAAATCAAAATTATTGATCTAAAGAGAGAGCGAGAAAAATCATTTACTTATTTGTCAGATGATTTATTGAATTCAATTAAAATAGCAAACAAAAGTTTGTTAATTGTAAATAAACTTGGTGAGTATAGTTATTTCTTTTGCGAAGACTGTGGATTTGAGGCTACTTGTCCTGAGTGTAAATTACCTTTAACGGTTGAAAATAATCAATTGTCTTGTTACCGCTGTGGTATAAAACAGTCTGTCTATTTGAACTGTCCTAAATGTCGCAGTGTGAAGTTGAAAAAGCTTGGAATCGGGTTACAGCAAATAAAAGAGCAATTGCGAAATGTTTTGGGTGCTGAAGTTTGTGATTTAACCCAGGATGAGAATAGTTCGACCGCTAAGATATTGATTTCTACTGGTCAGCAAATTAAGACAAAGCATTTTCAAAATTTAGAGTTACTGGCTTTTGTATATATAGATAGTTTGGCCTACTTGGCTGACTTTAATTCCAATTTTAAATTGTATAGTTTTCAACAAGAATTAATTCATCGTGCCGTTGGCGCAAAAGTTATTGTGCAAACTTGTTTTCCTGAGAATCTAGCGTTTCAAAGTCTAAATCAAGGTTATGATTATTTCTATAAACAAGAGATTGATAGTAGAAAAACATTTGGCTATCCCCCATTTGCAACACTGATAAAGTTATTTTTTGATCATCATGATAAAACAGTTTGCGAAAGAGAAGGTTCGAATTTTCACAAGCAAATTAATTCATTGATTACCCAAAACAAAGGCAAGATTAGTGAGCCATATTTACATTATCGACAAAAAGTTCGAAAACGGTTTCGTTGTCAAATGGCGATATTTTTACCTGAGCTTGATCTTTCAGTTGAAAATGAGATTTTAGCTCAGGTAACAGAGCATTGGACTATTGACAAAAGCCCGATTGACCTGTTATAGTTATGTTTAAATTACCCTAATTGTTCTAATTAATCTAAAATGAACAAACCCCAATTCAAACGTTTGTTTTGGAGTTGTAGCTTTGAAATTGTTTATAATAATTTCCTTTTGTGTTTATTTTATGGTTTAATATTAATATATGATTAAAGAGATCGTCACTCATCCAGATGACAGGCTAAGAGAAAAGTCTAAAGACGTAAGTTTGGGTGAAATAACAACTGAAAAGTTTAGTCAATTAGTAAAAGATATGACTGAAACTATGAAAAAAAAAGACGGAATTGGCTTGGCTGCTCCGCAAATTGGAGTTGGAAAAAGAGTGGCTGTAATTAATTCAAAAAATGGAGTCATTATTTTTGTTAACCCAAAAGTTGTACGGAAGTCATTTCTTAAAGATATAGATGAAGAAGGTTGCTTAAGTGTTCCAGGTAAATATGGCAAAGTTAAGCGTTGCCGAAAAATAACTGTTCGCTTTGACGATGGCCAGGGTCAAAAAAATACAATTGTAGCCAGAGGGTTATTTGCTCGAGTCATACAACACGAGCTTGATCATTTAGATGGAATTCTTTTTATTGATAAGTTAGTCAAATCCAAAAAGTAAACATGATAAATGAAAAACAAATCAAGATAGTGTTTCTGGGATCAGCAACTTTTTCTGTTCCAATTTTAATGGAATTAATAAAGCGATATACGGTTGTGTCTGTGGTAACAGAAATTGATAAACCAGGAGGTCGGGGCTTGGAAATTGTTTCGCCTCCAACAAAAGCTTTATCTCAACAACAAGGTATTCCAGTTTATCAACCGTTAAGTCTACAGAAAAACCCAAAACTTTTGGAAAAATTAGCCGGTTTAAATCCAGATCTCTGTGTGGTGGCAGCCTACGGTAAAATATTGCCATCCGAATATTTAAACTTTACTCGGCATGGGTGTTTGAATGTGCATCCTTCACTGCTACCAAAGTACCGAGGCGCTTCTCCGATTCAGAGCGCTTTTTTAAATTCTGACATAGAAACTGGTTGCAGTATTATTTTAATGGATGAAGGCATGGATACTGGCGATATTTTGGTTCAAAAAAGCGTACAAATTGATCCTGATTGGGGCTATAGAAAGCTGGAGCAAAAACTGTCTTTGTTGGGGGCTCAATTGTTGGCGAAAAGGATCCCAGATTATATTAAGGGTAATCTTAGTTTTGATATTCAGGATGATCATAAAGCAAGCTTTTGTTACAAGGTATCAAAAGAAGACGGCTTGATTAATTGGGCTCATTCTGCGAAAAAAATCATTGGAAAGGTTAAAGCATTTGAAGTTTGGCCTGGAAGTTATACATATTTCGGAAATAAAAAATTGGACATAATTAATGCCCAAATAGCAGAGATCCCCAATGAAAAGGTTGACTTGGGTAAAGTTATGAAACAAAATGGAAAAATTTTCGTGAGAACAGGTTCAGGTTTTATTGAGTTGTTTGAAGTTAGGCCTGAGGGTAAAAATAAAATGTCAGTTAAGGATTTTATAAATGGACATCAGGATTTTGTGGGTTCTGTCTTGGGGTGAAGTATCGGAATCAATGTTAATAAAATTAGTAAATATCCAATACCAAGTGGATGGTTTAGATAAGGGCTGAAGCCGTGAACAATAATTAGTGAAAATAGGCCGAACATTAAACCAAGAATCAGAGCGCGAACATAGCGGTCTGTGTTTTTTTTGTGTAAATCCCAAAGTTTTTTGAAAATTGAAATTAACAAAGTTAGGTAAATGATTAATCCTAACAAACCAATCTTCAGCAGGAAGTCTAAATATCCCCACTCAAAAGCATAAGTTGTATACCAACCATGCGGATTTTCTTCATTCAAAATTCGAGGATCTTGACTTTGATAAGTTACAGTAGTCCCCCAGCCAGAGCCAATTATGGGATGCTTAATGATTTTTTTCGACAATTTGGGTAGTTGGCTCCAGCGACTAGAAACAGCATTGTCTGAAATTGAAATTCGATCTGTTATCATAGAGCCGGAAGTGGAAAAGCCGTTTCCGAAAGAAATTGGTATGTTGATTATAGTAATAATTAAGGCGTAACTTAGGAGTGTTATAAACGTTAGACGAATAATTAACGCGGCTAGTCGACTCTTTTTTTGTTTGACTATAAATGTGGCGACTATTAGCAATAAAATAAATCCAAGAAATAAACCAACCCAATAGCTTCGAGAAAGGCTAAGGATGATTGTACTAAGTAATAGGAAAAGTACTACAGATAAATATTGATTATTTTTGACGCGGTAATTTGATTTGCCTTTGAAAAATAAATAACTTAATAATATGAAAAAGCCGATCAGAATAAAGATTTGTGATTGAGAAAATATTCGATAAAAATTATTACTGAGCAAGGTGAATTCTCCCCATCTTGTGTCTCTGCCCCAGCGATAAAAATCACGCAGTATGCTTAATTTATGTGAGAAAATAAATAAAATGAATATTGATTTTAGGCTAATAGCAATAATGCTTGCTGTAAAAACTTGTAAAATCTGATTTAAGTGTTTTTGGGTTTTGAAAATAGTCAAAAATGGAAGGAAATATAAAAAGTATAACCAGGCATTGAAATCCAAAAAGATATCTTTTAGTGAATTTTGTCGGAACAAAGCAAATGCCAATGCCCATAAGCATATTGCTGCTAAATAGATTAACTCTTTATGACTTTTAATTAAATTTACAGTTGAGCGATAAGTCTTTTTTCGAATTGTCCAAATTAACCAAGCTAGCATAACCACGGTAAAAATCCCGATACGAATTGAAATAGCAAAATTGCCAATATTTAAATTAAACAAATGGCCCTGGGCGCCAATGAATAATTCAGTCAAAGCAGCTAACAGTCCAAGTTTTAAATCCTTTAAACTGATTAAAAAAATCACTGAAATTATTATAACGAAAACAATTGCTTGTATGTCGAAAACAATTTTATACCAATAAACAAAAAAAGACAGTAATTCTGTCAGAATAATAAATAAAATGGTTAAGCGAAAGGTTGAGCCGAAAAACTTAAGTTTCACCATAGTTAACAAGAATAAAGTTGATAAAATGGGTTTTTTGCATTATCACAAATAAAACAACTGTGATCTAGTAGTGTTCTTAAGGTTTCATTCAAATTAATGCTTTTGTTAGAAAACTGTTTAATCGTTACATCAATAATTAAATCATCAACCTGAATCCAGTGATGAGATAGCGGATAATTGCCAAACATTCCTTTGTGAACCATTGCAGTTTCCTGCTGGTTATTGAAAATAATTCGATTCAGATATTTAGCCAGCTTTTGGTGATGCAGTTCAGCAAGGCCACTGACATGAAAAACTGAACAAGGTTCGCCCGCGATGATTGTTTTTTGTTGATTGTCGATAATGTATTCTTCAATTGCCTGCTTTAAATCAGATAGAATTTCTAGGTTTTGTATTACATCAACAATGGGCTCATGCGTAATTTGATTTTCTTTAATTAAGATCATATTGTTATAAAAGAATTTAAATTTTTGATTGAGGGCGTGGTTTAATTCTAAACATTTGAGTAATGAAGGTCAGAATATAGCTTAAAGGTTGCAGTAATAGAAGTATAACATACGACCACATAGAATGATTCTTTCGGAAATAAGTCAACATTCCTTTGTTGAATCGTTTTTGTTTTTTTAGTCCAAAGGTTTGAGCAAAACTTTTACCTTCATAATGTACAACTTCAGTGATCGGTAGGTAAACTAGATCATGTCCTAGTTCTTGGACATCTTTGCATAGTTGTAGGTCTTCCCACCAAATCCAGTAATCTTCATCCCACCCTTCCATTTTTGCCATTATTTCTTGGCGTGTGAAGACAAACGCGCCCATAATCTGTTTGACGTATGATTTTTGTGTATAATCAAAATCCTTTTGTAGATATTTTTTCAAACATGGTAAAAATCCTAAAAAATGGTGCAGTTTTAGTAGAATTAATATTTGACTGCATAAATCTGGATTGATTTTAATATTTGGTTGAGTAGTTTTATCTCCATATAGTAAACGACAGGTGCAAATACCAACATTGGGTGTTTTTTTCATAAACGAATGTAATTTCTGAAAACTGTTTTCCAAAAGTTCCATGTCTGGATTCATAAATAAGACATACTTACCTTGACTCATTTTTAGGCCTTGATTGTTGGCTTTTCCAAATCCTGCATTGTGCTTGTTGTCAATAATTTTCAGTTTTCCAGACTTAATCCAGGGTTTATAGTATTTATGAAGAGATTCTACTGTACCGTCCTTGGAGTCATTATCAACTACGATTACTTCATATTCAATGTCATCGGTAAACTGAAAAATTGAGTCAAGTAATCGACTCAATAAATCGCGAACATTCCAGCTGACAGTGATGATTGATAAGTGCATATTTAATTAATGACCAATTGATCAATTTTCCAAATAATAATTAATTACAAAATTACCAATTACTTAATTTCCAATTTATTAAACATTAATTCAGTCATTTTCTCTACTCTAGCGCGCCATGAGTGTTTTTTGACCGCATTTCGACGTTTAGCTGTTAGTTCAGGGCTATCTTCAGCAATTGCTTGATCAATAAAATCAGAAAACTTATCATGGTCATTAGTTATATACATTAAATCCTTAAACATATCAACCCCGGCGCCTTTGGTGGTTACAACTGGTTTACCGCAAGCTAAGTATTCGTACATTTTCATTGGGTTGGTTGATTTTATAAAATTATTAATTTTATGTGGAATAATTGCGACATCGAATTTGTTAATGTAACTGGGTGCATCCTGATATTTAATTCGCCCGGTGGTAGTTATGTTTTTGTATTTGCCAAGTTTTTTATTGAATTCGTGCTTGACAACTGGCCAGATTGGACCGCAAAGAACAATTTGTTTATCTTTGTGTTTTTTGGCAAGTGTGGCAATTAAATCAAAATCGAGTCGATCCTCTATCGTGCCAAAGTAACCAATGATTTTTCCTTCAAGTTTGTTTAATTCATTTTCCTTATCAATTTTTTCTGGATCATTAAACAAATCAAAATCCACTCCATTAGGAATCCAGTGTACGTCTTTGGTTCGATCCATTTCTTTATAAAAATCTTTGAGTTCGTCGGAGACTGTAAAAATCAAATTAGCTTTGTCCGCAATTTTTTTGTAATTACGTCCGAGTCTACCCTTGCGCATCAATTTTGTGTATTGCGGGTGTTCAACCCAGTTATCCACAGTGTCGAAAATAAACATTTTTTCATTTAGTTTTCCAATAAACTCAGTGAACATGGGATTGTATGACCAGAAAACTACATTATTGAGGTTCAACATTTTTTCTACACGTTTTAGTTCCCGCGCCACTT
Organism: Candidatus Falkowbacteria bacterium; assembly: GCA_018674305.1. Lineage (NCBI taxonomy): Bacteria > Candidatus Falkowiibacteriota > Candidatus Falkowiibacteriota bacterium. The sequence goes on from JABHAL010000015.1 coordinate 40,072, forward strand.
TTTTGAATGAAAATAATGAGTCGATGCTGGTGTAGGCGTAAATTTTATCAGTTCGTCTGTAACAAGCGCTGGTCAAATCACCGTAAACTATATCTGCAGTTCGGATTTCCCACAATATATTTTGAAAATAATGTTTTACTGCTTTTTTCCAGCCGATCGGCAGAAAATCAACGCCAACTATTTTGCCGATGCGATCATCTTTTTCCAAGGAGTGTAGAATATTATAATTCCGATTTACAATGCCATGATCCCAATCAAAAAAGCTACTCATGTTGAACATGATGATATTTACTTTTTCATTGTCGTAACCGTAGATATCGGGCATATTAGTTAAAAGTTGAAAGGTGAAAGTTGAAAGTTGTTAATCAATTTATTGAAATTATTTATTCGAACTTGCTTTTTGATAAAGACCAATCCCCTTTTGGGTTATCTTTTCGGTTGCTTGGGTTTGGCAACCTTGTTCAATCTCTTCAAGAATTTTTGCTTCTTGTTCAGAAAAAGGTTCATACGGAATATGTAAATCCTTTGTTTTGTGAAATAGTCCAATTTCGGTCATTTTAAAATCAGTTTTTGAAAATTCAGGGTGGGCAGAAAAAAATTCATCAATAGTTTTATAATTTGTCTCAATCACTTGAAATTGTTCATCAGTTTCTGAAATTCTGTCTTCTAGCTCAGGTCTATTCAATAACATTTCAATCACCTCTCCATTATTGAATTTTAACGTCTGAACTAATGGTTTAGGAGCAAGCTCACCTTTTTGAATTGCTTGTTCAAAAGCTTGATTGCGAAGTTGATCAAACTTGGCTTGATCAACTTTTTCAACCGTTGTTGGTTCTGGGCGAATGCCTTCAATTTCGCTTAAGTCTAAACTTGCTAACTGTTCACTGGAAAAAAACGTAGAATCGTCAGCTAGGTCGCGGTCTGGAATTACGTAACCGCCATCCGCTAGGCTCTCTATTATGTTAGCGATTTTTTCTGTGGGTGTGTGTTGAAGATCTTCGTCGTTTATGACAACTCTTCGGCCGGAAAAGTAAACATTGAAATTTTCAGGCATGTTTTCTTTTTCAGTTGCATCGCCGGCAATGAAAGTTATCTTTCTTGGTTTACTTTTGTACTGAAATTCAACTGTTAACTTTTCTCCAGGTGCAACTTGTTTTTCGCTTGTCGAAATAGGTTCATCTGTTAATGCTTCGATAGCTTGTAAATCCCAAGCTAGTCTTTCTGCTTGTGCATAACCTGGGTCAACCAAAGTCCCTTCATCCAAATCAGTTGATTCAACAAGATATGGTATTTCTGAGTTATTAGCTCTCATTGGGCAGGTTCCAGCACTGAATACAAGTTTCTTTTTAAATTGAAATCGTTCAGGGTCAGTAAAAAATTGATTCAGCCTTTGGGACAGATCAGGTTTGACTTCTCTTTCAGGGTTTATCTGCTCGATTGACATAGATTAATTCTTCGCAAATAGAGTTAATTGTTGGGAGTACCTTTCAAAATCCTGGTAATTTCATCTTCTTGTCTGGCTCTTTCTTGTTCTTGTAATTTGTTTAATTCTGGCCAGAATAGTAAATCGTCTTTGTCTATAAAAAACATTGCACCATCATTCAACACTGTTCCTCCATGTTTTGATGAACCATTATATTTACAAAGAATACCAAATTCATTTGATGTTCCCATAACTGTAACAGTGGCACCTTCCTTGATAATACCCTCATCGCTAGTTCCGTGTCCGGTTTTACCTCGGACAATTTTAACCCAGGGTAATTTAGTTTCAAAACCAAAGTTCGCCGATCCTCCAAGGACTGGAATTGTAAATTTATCCCCAGGTTTTAATTCTTTTTTCTCGGCTTTTTTAAAAGAGGCAAAGTCAACAATTGTAGAGTTTTGAGGGCCTTCTTGTTCTGTGAGGTCCTTTTTTTCTTTATTCATAGTTCTGTTAATTTAAATATAACTTCGTTTCCAACGCATAATTACGATCTGAATACTCCGCGTCACTATTCTTATTTTCATTAATAACTTTTTGGGCGGTGTTAACTTTTGCGGATAGATTATCAATGTAAGCCAAAGCAAATGTTTCAGGAATCATAGGCTTTACTGGACTGCCGTATTCTAGTTTTTCGTGATGACCAAGAACAAGATTCAAAACTTTTGCTCTTAGCTCTGTTGGGAAGTTTTTTATTTTATCAATTTCTTTGTCAATTGAAATTACACCAAGAGAAATATGGCCGGCTAAATTTCCTTCAAGGGTTCGATAAATCGTGTGATCGATGGCCAACTCCTGCATTTTACCAATATCATGCAAAAGTATTCCTGTAATTAATAAATCACGGTTGAGATCTTCGAAGTCAGTTAGGATGCTGTTGCCGAGGTTTAACATTTCAACAACGTGTTCCATAAGACCACCAACGTAGGCATGGTGAATGTTTTCAGCTCCAGGTGCTAATTTGAATTTTTCTGCAAAAGATTCTTCCTTGAAGAATGATTCAACAAGGCTTTTTAGATATTTCCCTTTGATTAATTTAATATTAGCTTCAACAGTTTGCCAAAGTAATTCTTGATCTTTTTTTGATGTTGGCAAAAAATTAGATAAGTTAAAATCATCGGCTTGTTGAAGGAATGTGATTTTTATCTGTAGTTTATTGCGGAACTCGTCTATTGTGCCAGACAGTTCGACAACTTGTCCAAGTTTTGGCTCTTGGCAGTTTCCAAGATTAGATTCCCAGATTTTTCCCATTATTTCGCCGGTTTTATCGCCCAGCGTTAGGTCTGTGTAATCTTTGCCAGCAGAAGTTTTTCCGTTGCGAATACTTTTTACAGCGAATTGTTCGTTGACTAATTTGTCTCCAGTTTGCAAATCTTCAATAAAATGTTTTCCATCAGAATTGCCATTTAGTGCTGAGACGAGTGAGGATTGGTTCATAAAATCTAAATTGTTATATTGTTACATTGTTATACTGTTCCACCTTGGCTATTTTCACTGAAGACTATTGCTTCATATTTATAAAATTTTGTAGATTTATCCGTCCAGCAAGTTTCACCTAGTCCAGCTTTTTGACAAAGCGTACCAAGGAACTTTTCTTTGCTAGATAAGCTTTCCCATACTTGTGGTAAATAAGTTGCTTTGTGTGGTCCTTGTTGGATAATCACGCCGTGTTTGCCTGCTTCAATATCTTCGAGTTGACATTCTTTGGCTGGAGTTAAAATAGAGATTTCGATTTTAATTTCATCAAGTTCTTCAACAGAAACTTCTAGAAATCGGACATCCCTAGTGGCTGAGGCAACTGCGTTGTCGGCAATTGCGTCCCAAATACTGGAAACCGGCTCAATGTATCCAATGCAACCGCGTAATTCTTTTCCTTTGTGAAGCGAAACAAAAACACCCGCTGATTCTAGATAATTTGAATCAGGGCAATCCTGTTCAACTTTCTTGCCATCTTTTACAATATGAACTAATACTTGCCTGGCATAGCCAAGAAGTTCACTTTTTTGTTCATCTGTGAATTGCATATTATAATTTAAGTATAGCAATTTAAGTTAAAGAGTTCAAATGAAAAATAACCACTTGTGATTGTCGAGATTCCGGATCGTAGTCCGGAATGACGCTTGGGGGTGTTTTGAGGCATTGGGTAAAATCTGGAAGGACACTTTTGGTAACAGTTTTTTATGTTTGAATCTTCTTCTTTATTGTTATTCCATTCCTGGCTTGCCTGCCTACCGTAGTTTTAACGAAGGTAGGACCCGGAATCTAAAGCGTCTAAAGCGAATTTTTAAGATAAAAACATTCCATCACCAAAACTGTAAAAACGATATTTTAGTTTAATTGCTAATTTGTACAGTTGAAGTGTTTTTTGTCGGCCAATAAATGCGGAGACAAGCATTAGCAAACTAGATTTTGGTAAATGAAAATTGGTGATCATGGCGTCGATGAATTTAAACTTATATCCGGGGTGAATGTAGATATTAGTTTTAAGATTTAAGTTTTTAGTGTTTGCTTTTTTGCTGGAAAAAATTGTCTCTAATGTTCGAACTGAGGTTGTCCCCACAGCAATAATTCGCCGACTTTGTTGTTTAGCTTTTTCTAAACTCTTAATTGTGACAGAGTCAACTTCAATGTACTCGGTATGTATTTTGAAGTCTTCAATATTTTCAGTGTTTACTGGCGCAAAAGTTCCTAGGCCAACATGAAGTGTTATGAACTCCAATTGCACTCCCCTATTTTTTAATTTTTTCAATAATCTGTTTGTGAAATGCAAGCCAGCTGTTGGCGCTGCAGCTGAACCATCTTTTTTTGCGTAAACAGTTTGGTATTGATCTTTGATCTTTGCCCCTTGCCCTTTGATCTTCCGAATGTAATGAGGTAATGGCACTTGCCCGATTTTGGCTAAAATGGCTCTAAATTTAGGACCTGCAAAATTGAATTTTAAGAGCCAGGTTTTTTCACTAATCTTCTTAATCACCCCTGCTTGTAGACCATGTTCAAATCGCAGTTTTAAGCCGATTTTAGGCTTTCTGGTGCCCAACATTGCTTGCCAAATGTCGGTATCTTCTTGTTTTAATAATAATGCTTCAGCTTTTCCCCCAGTAGATTTATTGCCAAGTAAACGAGCTGGAATTACTTTAGAATTATTAAATACCAAAACATCACCAGTTTGAAGGTATTTGTCTAAATTAAAAAACTTGTCATGAATGATTTTATCTTGATCTTTGTTATAAACCAAAAGTCGTGAACTGTCTCGCGGTGAGGCTGGTTCATTGGCTATCAGTTTTGGTGGAAGATTGTAATTGAATAAAGATGTTTTCATGGTTTTAGTATAAAGGACAAACTAAAAAGTTTCAACAGTGTTTGTTCGGTGCAAAGATGTCTCGCTTCCCGATTCACTTTGTGAAAATAAAAAAAAGGACAACCTTGTGTTACAAGATTGTCCTTGGTTTGTTTAAGCTTCGAGTTCCTCCATGATCTCGAGAGCTTCGTTTTCAAATTTGTCAATTTTTTCAGATAGCTGAGTAATTTTCTTTTCAGCGTTTGTCCAGGCTCGTTGATGTTCGAGTGTTATCCCGTTGCCATCATATGCCTTTTGGTAGTCGACCATAGCTTGATCACGAATTGCAATTTGCGCTGTGATTTTGGCTCTGGTCATTTCCGTTTGTTCAATCAACCAGTCAGCACGAGCTTGCGTTTTTCCAGTGGGAATAACGGGCTCGTTGGTTTCAACCATTGGCTCAGCCATGTCTTTCTTGAATTCTTTCCGTCGCCGAGCATTACCCTTATCAGACTTTTTCCTGGGTGTCGCCGCCGTGTTGCTTTCAAAATCGTTATTGAAACGACTGCCAGAACTTGGCATGTGGCGGATCGGATAAATCGTCGGTAATGGACGAATGGGTCTGGGCATAGGTTGAGTTCGCGTTATAGAACGTCTGAAGATCCCAGATAACGCATTTCGAAATGAGATGTTACCAGGTTCACTAACGCCATTAAAGTTAACATGACCAGTTTCAAAACCATTCGGTTGAACAGGCGCATGCCCTTCTGGAATTCGTGACTTCGGAATTTTCAGGCTGATACCCTTTTCTTTTGCTAACTCAACGGTGTATACACCAGTTCCTAGAATCAGTCGAGAGTATTCATCTCGTGCAGTACTTATGCTGGAGTAGCGTGAAGTACCAACAATTGCTCGGATAACGATTTGATTATGTCTTTCAATATCATCATCCAAGTCTCCCAACTGATTGTACGCCAGTCTGTCGATGAATGAACTTTCAAGGCTGGTCAGTAGTTCAGGTGTAAGATGTTTATCTGGAATTCTGTCGTCATTGTCTTCTACAACGAAAAGATTTTCCATTCCTAAACCTGGATAGTACCAGCTGATATTCACACCGCCGTAGGGACTACAGCTTGCATTGTGAATATATGGTTCACTAAAAACAGTTTCCAGATCCTGCATAGTCAGGAACACACCTTCCATATTGTGGAACGTTCCGTTTCGTTGGGTTCGGATAGTATGAACCGAACCATACATAGGTAGGCGTTGTCCGCTTTTTCTACATACTGAAGTTTTGGACAGTTCCACTGTGTCAATACTCCAGCCGCTTCTTTGCTCACGCAGAATTCCACGTTGATTGGCTAATTCCATTGCATCAACCTTGATCAGAAGCTGTTTAAAGTTAGCTTCTAATTCGGGGGTGATTTCCGGAAGGTCCTCTTGGAATCGGAATAGCGGAATTTTAAGTGCCCGGAGAATGCTGCTGACTGCAATCAGCGTGCTATCCACAGACTTGTAGTAAATCCCATGTTCAATTGCCCAGCTTCGGTATTCGCGCTTCAGTCCAAAGACGGAAGTTCCGTCCTGATGATTCTTGCGAATATAGCCAAAGCTTTCCAGTGCATGAATTACGATGTTGTATTTAGTCAGTAAATCATTGCATGGAACAATGAATTCGTCGATGTCGTACTTACCATCACGGTTTAGCATGGAGTACAAGCTTGAGGTGGCGGCGCAAACCATAACTAGCGGTAACAATTCATTACTCGACTGAGCAAGATGTTCACCCCAGATTCTGGCCACCGGGAACTTTTCAACTTTCTGACCGTAGTCAGTCAGTTTATTGTCCCTGGAAATTAGACCTCGCTTGACTAGCATAAGCCAAACCTGGCGATATCGATCATGATCAATTCCACCAATAGGATCCAACTCATCCAAGTCAATTTCCATTCTTGCACAAGTCAGAGCAACCTGTTCGAGGTCACCAGCCAGTACAAATTCCGGAACCACAGGCTTTAACGTGTGGTAGTCAACCTCATATTCAGTAAGAATGTCGATTTGACCACCAACAACGCGACCGTGCACACGTCCACCCATTTGTAGGATGAAGTTGGAATCAAGCGCTCGCTTTTCCAGCGCTTTAACTCCTGTGTACTTGTCCACCACTTCAGTGAACATTTCATTATGAATCACGACCCAGTCCAGTCCCTGAACATTCAGGGAAGAAGAACCAGCAATGGTCATAAATATAATGAACGGTTTCTTGACTTCACCACGCATGTACTTGTACAGCTTGTCTGCTGACTCGCCACCGTGGTAGAAATCAGTGTGTAGAGTTGAATTCCCATCATATTTTCTGGCCATCTTCTCGCACATGGCGCGGGTTGGTAGAAACACTACCATGCCACGCTGTCCGGAAATGACCTTGTCCAGATTGCCCATGTCATCGAGAAAGTACTCAACCCAGGGTTTTCTGGTGTTAATGCCAAGACCGTACCGTTGATAGGTAAAAAGATGACAGTTAACAGTTGCTTCTTTACCAGGTTCTACATGTTCACATTCAATTATCTGGCGGGTGCCAAAGTAATCAAGGTAAACAGTTGAATCGATGGTCGCACTCATCCAGCTTACTTGAATTTTCTTGTACTTGGCTAGAGCCATAACAAGTTCCAGATGTTCACTGGTTTGATGCACTTCATCGATGATCACTACATCACCGCCGTCATTCTTGATGATTCCGGCTTTGAGATAGTTCATGGCTACTCCAGTAGTACAGATGACCACTGGGCACTGCCAAGTGTAGGATGTTGCTTCATCTTCACTGGTGACAATATCGTATTGAAATTTGTCACCAAAATGTTGTTGGCAAATGTCGCGCAGAAAAACAGTTTTTCCTACGCCGGTGCCAGCTACAATTCCAAACGATTCCTCGAGTTTTCCCAACTCGAGGAGCTTTGTGGCAAAGGTTTTTCTGAGATAGGTCTCGATTGGACCGTTCTCAAAGATTGCCTTCACAGTTCTAGTGTGGGCTCTCATCGGAGCTACGATCCAAATTCGATTGACCTTGCTCATCTTTTCCTCCAAAATTAGAATAAATTTTCAAAAAACAATATCATAGAATTATAGCATTAATATTCAGTTTTGTCAATATAAAAAAGAGGCTTTTTTAGAGCCTCTTTTTTTATCTAAATTTACTTTTGAATTTAGGTCATGGCAAGTATAGCAATAAGAATCACAAAAAGGATTGCGCTAATAATAACTATATCTAATAATACTGATACAAAAGCTCTCCATCCACCTTTGCTGGCAAAGATTGCTGGAACTCCAAAAATCAAGAATAAATAAATCAGAAACAAGACAATTACACCAATTAGAATCATTGACTCAAAACCGTCGGGCAAAACTTTATGCCAACGAATATCATCTAGCCAGTTTAATGCATAAGTTAAAGCAAATAAACACAGAGAGGCAACAAAAGCCCAGGTTAAATATTGTCCATTAAAAAGATTTATTTGTGAATCATGATCTTTGGGTTTGTGTGTTGGTTCTACATGTGGCTTATCCATTTTTGGTTTTCTGTCACTGAAGTGTCGGTTCAAGAAATACAGTCCGACAATTAACAATATTAAAATTATAATTGTAGTTAAAATGCGACCAAGGTTCAGTCTTAGCTTAGACGTTGCATATGTACCAGGAACATTAAAAGTTTCGTCTGGTGCTAGATCCGTTCCTTTCTTGTTAATTGTACCAGAGTAACCGATTCTTCTTGAAGCTTCATCAAGACTTTTGTTTGAAAAGCTGGTTGCTCCCAATCCAGCTGATTCGCCAACTGTCATCATATCAGTATCATAATTTACAGTTGTCTTTTGTCCACGCATTTCTAAATCTGCATCAGTGCTAATTGCCACGTTTAATTCCTTGATTCTGACGGGAGCTTTTAGATTATTAAAATTGAACTTAAATAAACCTCCCCACTTCTCTTCAACATAACTCTTGGAATAATATGATAGAACAACAGCTCCTTGTTTGTCTGGTGCAACCGTTTGTTCAAGGTTAATCAAAATGGAATCACCATTAGTTTGTGATTTTAGTTTAAAATATTTGGCACTGCCTTTTGAATTACCGTAATAATAGCGATTGTTTTGGTAATAGTTTGGGTCTGAATATTTTTTACAATCGTTAGCTTTAGTTTCTTTATTGTAAACTGATTCATCGCAAACTTGGGGTAGAACTTGTTGATAAGTCATTAGTTCATATAGCTGATCGTCTGAGGAAAATTTCAACTCTGATAAATCATTGTCAGAAAAGTTTGTAAAAGCAATTCTGGCAGTGATAACTGCTTCACCATTACCACGCATAGTTACAGAATAGTTGTGCTTTTGACCAAAAATGATACCACCAACAGAACTGTCAGGTGATGGTGGAACTGGCATAATTTCAATTTCTTGGGCTAAAGTCAAAGCAGGACACAAAAGTAGGAGCAAAATAAAACTTGAAACAAAAAGTTTTTTCATACATTGGATTTAATGATTTTTTGACAGTTATTTAAAATATTTTTGCCGGACATAGTATCATCATACTCCTTCCCTATTTTTTCAAATATGACTTGATGGTCTGGTGAAATTAAAATCACCGCTGGTTTACTGGTGATATGATCTTTGAATTTGGTTTTTAGTTTAAAATAATCAATCACAGAAAATTCAGTGTCTGATAAAATTGGAAACTTTAATCTGAGAAAAGTTTTAAGTAAACTAGATTTAAACTTAGTGTCCGGTGAAATTGCTAGAGGTTTTATATTCGAGGAAGTAAACTCATTAATTAAGCTGTTAACTTCAACTAATTGCCTTTTGCACAAATTACACCAGGCTCCACGAAAAAAGATTAATAGTAAATAATCTGATCCCTGGTATTGTTCAAAATTTAATATTGAATCGTCGTTGTTTTGTAGTTCTAAGTTTTGCATTATAAAAGGTGTGAGATTATAGTTGTAAGTTAATAGTTTAAGTATAGCAGTAAATTCAGAACTTTTGTAGCCTTGACAATGAGGGATTATTGTGATAAGTTTATTTTACTAGTTTAAGGTAATGAAATTGAATAGTAATTGATTCGCTGAAATTGAATTTTAACAAGATGGAGGGATTACAATGTCAAACTTTACAGTTGTTTTAAAGCAAGACGAACCTGGTTTTTTTGTGGATGTACCTGCTTTGCCAGGATGTAATACTCAAGGCCGAAATGAAGAAGATGCAGTAGTTCAGGCTAAAGATGCAATCGTTGCCTGGTGTGATCATGCAACAGAACTAGGAGTTAAGATCCCAACTAATGTCCAGGTTAACCTTGCCAATTATAACGGCAATGTTTCACTGCATGTTGTGAGTGTGGATGTATGAAATCCAAAAGCCCGAGAACAAAGTTCCGGGCTTTTATATTTGGCAGTTGTTTTTTGGTACTTGTAACTTTTAACAACAATCATCCCAGTCAACCACACCATCAAGTTCTTTAAGTTTTTCTTCGTATTGCTTTAAGCAGTCTTCACAGCAAAAATTAACATCATGTTTAGCGATGATTTTTTCATCTTCAATTTGTTTCTCGCAAGTAATGCATTTCTTCATATTGAATTGCAATAATATTCAATTTAATTATATCCTAGAATAGGTAAGAATGCAATTCATTCTCTCTGTTGACAAAGTTATACTTGTGTGCTATAATATTCTAATGATATTTGAGGTATATTTGAAGCGACATGGAGGTCACTGTGAAAAAGGGAACAAAGTATATGCTGCAGTATGCTATGAATTTGAACATTCCTGCTGGTGGATCAACTGGCAACATGGAGATGAAGTATTTTCGAACTTTTATTGGCCTGTGTTGGTTTGTCATTCGTGACAAAGTTGCCTGCGCGGCGCTTAAGGCTGGTAGAGTCCGAGTCATCACAATCAAAAAAGACAAGTGAAAAACAAAGAGACGCGAGTTATCACACTCGCGTCTCTTTCTATATTAAATCTATTTCTTCTTCTTTGTTACAGTTTTCTTTTTTGGAGCTGTTTTTTTAGTAGCTGCTTTCTTTGCTGCCGGTTTCTTTTTTGGAGCAGCCTTCTTGGTAGCTACTTTCTTTGCAGTAGGTTTCTTTTTTGGAGTAGCCTTCTTTTTTGTTACTGCCTTTTTCTTTACTACAGCTTTCTTTGGAGCTGGTTTTGAAGGTGTTGCCTTTACTTCTGAAGACGGAGGAGAATAAGGTTTTGGTTTTTGTTCTTGGTAAGAAGATCGTCCACCTTGGTCACCACGTGAAGGTCTTGAGTTTTGTCCTTGATAAGAAGATCGTCCGCCTCGTCCACCACGTGAAGAGCTTGAATTTCGCCCTTGATATGAAGATCGGCCACCTTGTCCGTATGCGGGTCTTGAGTTTTGTCCATGATAAGATGATCGTCCGCCGTGACTTTGTGGGCGTGAGTAAGATTGGCTTTTGATCCCAAGTGCCTTTAGAATTTGGTCTAATTTAGCATTCAGAGTTTCAAAATCAGGTCTTGATCCACCTGCTCCACCTGAACCGCCACTTGAGTCGCTTCTTTTTATACCACCAAAACATTTATTACAATAAATTGGCTTATCACCGCTTGGGTTGAAAGGCACTTCACAGCGCTGTCCACAAGCAGCACAAACCGCCTTGAATAAAGGACGGTCAGAGTTTTTTCTATTTTCTTGGAAACATTTATCACAGAAAACCGGTTTGTCTCCAGAGGGTGTAAACGGAAGTTCACAACTATTTCCGCATTTATCACATTTTGCATTAAACATAAAAATAAAATATTCTTATAGTTACTTAATTATTTGTTGTACTCGACCTACTTCACCTGTTGTTAAGCGGACTTTTATACCTCGGTGATGTTCAGCTGAGGAGGTAAGTATATCCTTTATCACCCCAGATGTCAATGGCCCGCCTTTTTGGTCTTGTTTGAGGACAATAGCTACCTCAAGACCTGGGTGAAGATTGCTTCGTAAGGTGCCTGGATTTTCCATATTTAATTGAAAAATTTAAAAACTTGATTAACCTTTTTGTTAATCTTGTTTTTTTGTTTTTGGTTAAATTCAAAACAGTTGTCAATCATATAGCCTTTTGTTTTTAATCCACAAAAACCTAGAGTATTTTTTGTAACGGTTTTTAAGGCTCGATTTTTAGCAATTAGCTTTTCATAAATTGCTGGACCACCAGTGGTTACAATAACGGCCGCTTTTCCTTTTAGTAATCCAACCGGTCTTTTTCCAATATAATGAAAAGCAAAATCCTTAGTTAAAACTTTATCAAAAAAACCTTTCAGGATTGCAGGACTACTATTCCACCAATTGGGAAATATCACAATGATTTTTTTGTTTTCTTTAATTAATTTTTGCCATGATTTCACTTGAGCTGAAATTTTTGATTCGGGTCTGGTATAAAGTTCGTTCGATTGTAAAATAGGATCAAAATCTTCTTCATACAGATCTAGTAGCTTATAGTCGTTTTTTTTATTCTTTAATAGTTGTTCTATTTTTTCTAAAATGAAACCATTATGACCTTTTTTATCTGGATGCGCGTAAATAATTAACATTTGCTCTGTTTGTTATTAAAAAGATGCTAGCTTACACTAACATCTTCTATTTTACCTTAAATTTTGTGTAAAATCAACTAGTTGGTGTCATTAAGTTGTTTTTTTGGTGCAACTTTGACCTTTGGTTTTATTTTAATTAGACCAGGCCCTTGCTGTACGGGTTGAACTTTAATATCAACTTTAGGAAAAACACTACTGCTGCCGTCATTGGTGAACTCTTTGTTTGGTGAATCACTAATTGTGCTACCACCTTGATCATAGGGTTCAGTTTTCGGTGCATTAATTTCTTTGGGATTGAACTTAGCTTCAACAGTAGGCTTTACTTCCTTTTTTTGGGGATCCCACTTAGTTTCGTCATAAGCTGGTAGCATTTGTTTTTCTTTTCTGATTTCGTGAACCTTTCGTTTCTGATTATCTTTCATAAGATCCTTTTTCTCGTTGATTTTTCTCAATAATTCATCTGCAGCAACATCACCGCTTTCAGCCTTGGTAGTTAATTCTAATTTCTTGGCTTTAAGTATTTTAGCTTTTTCGATTCTGCGTCGGGCATCATTTTTTGCTGTGCTTATGGTGGATTTTAGTTTACTGGATAATTCTTTGGCTTTTCCGGCTTGATCAAGAATCTTATGACGTCTTTCTAATAACTTTTCTTTCAACTCATCATTTTTAGCTTGAACATGGGCCATGTAATTCTTTACTTTGGCAGCACGTTCGCGAACATCAATTTTTTCCATTTTTTCTCCAAGTTTTCTGTGTCTTTCGGCAATAGCTATATCAAAAGCCTTTTTGTTATCTCCAAATTTATCTTTTAGTTTATCAATAAATTCTAAATCGTTTAAAGGTTTAAGATTACTACCTTGTTTTGCTTCAAATATTTTGCGTAAACGTTCAGCTACTTTTTCTGGATCGTTATTGTCAACCTTTTCCATAACTTCTTTCATGTTTTCCAAATGTCTTTCGCGGGTGGCTTTAATTTTTTCATAAGCTTTGTTTGTCACTTGGTTTTCCAGTTTTTCAAGAATTTTATGGTGCAAGTACTGTTGGTGGGTAAATTTATCTTGAAGGTTTTTCAATTTTTCCGGATCTATATCGAAACTTGTGATTTTGTTTTTAATGTAAGTTACATATTCTTGAGCTTTCTCAATGTCTTTAACTGCTTTAGCTTTTAATTTTTCATTATCACTATTTTCAATAACGTATTTGGCTCGAGCAACTTTTTGATTAGCGTAGGTAAATCGCTTTTCTGCAGCTTTAGCGGCATCAAAAGTTGTAGCTAAAGAAATAGCTTGTTTGGTATTTTGCCACCAACGACGCCAGCGGGAAGTTGTTTGAACATTTGCGTTAACCTCTAAGTCCTCAACTGTTACTTCATTATCAATTATCGCTTCTTCAGAAACTATTTCTTCTATTACTAAATCATCATATTCTGCTGGTAAAACAATTTCTTCAGTTGGTAAAGCACCGCCTTCAGTTGATCCGCTTATATTTTCAGCCTCCATAACTTCAATTGTTGTGTCATGATTGACATCCTCTGCTTCGCCTTGAATATCGCCGATCTGTATAAATGCGCTTTGTGCTAAAGTTGGAGAAGCTATACAAAGCATTACCAAAATGATTAAAATTCGACTAAGATTAGATAACATAGATTCTTATTGTTATTAATTATCTTCGTAATTCATTATACCATGAATTACGAAAATCAAAAGAGAGCAGTTACTGCTCTCTTTTGTATAGAATTTCTTTAAGTTCTATCTACTTGCTCCGGTATAAGCGATTGCTCTCATAATTGACCAGTGATGTGAAGTGCTTGGTACATAACCATATACACCTTTGAAGCTGCCAATGGCGGCTCTTTCACTATCAAGGTTTCTAACAACATTTCTGATGTTGTAGCCTATATAGTACAAGGCCCATTCATCGTAAATGTTATTAAAGTCTGGCAAACGTTTGTAAACTTTTGTGAAGTCTACAAGAGCAGTTTGTTCAGCGCTGATCTGCCTTTGAGTTGGCTTATGGCTGGTCAATATTAGATCAATATCATACCAGTCTGTTGTTGATGCCGGTACTCGACCATATATGTCGAAGTAGTCACCAACTACACCTTTTCGGTCACGGACAGACATACCAGTAGAGTTTGTTGTACCGTAAGCAATAAAGTTAACACTTTGCCATTCCCCATCAGTTGCTGGCACATCTCCAGTTAATGCAATAAAGTGTTCCAATCCCTCAGCCTCATTATCTGCATTGATAACAGCAGCCTGAGTTGGTACTACCTCTGAAACAGTTTCGGTTGTTAATTCAACTCCAGTATCTGTAGTCACAGTTTCAGTCGTTGTAGTAGTTGTAGTAGTACCTCCATTACCTCCACCATTGCCACCACCACCTGCAGTGATGGTAAATGTGCTGTTTGTTGGAGTTGGGGTGTAACCGTCACCACTATGAGTTCTAACCGCTACCACGCCGGCTGTTGCTGCGCCTGATCCTGTTGTATAGCCAAATGTCCAGGTAGTACCTGATCCACTCATTGCAGTGTAAGCTTGAGTCGCTACTGCATCTTCCGTGATGTAAATGTCAGGTGTTCCTGAAACCGCAGAGCCGAATGTTGCGGTAATTGTAACTGCGGTATTTGGAGTGATTGTACAACTGCTAGAACATGAAGCGTATGTGATTGCCAATGTCGGAGTTTCCTCTGTCCAATAACCATAACCATATCCATATTCAGAAGCTACACCATAACCATAACCATAGCCAGAGTCTTGTGTCGCAAAGGTTGTATAAACTGTACTCAAGTCAAAAACTGTTACTAAAGCTACTATCATAACTAAAGCAACAATTACCTTTGCTATTGTTTTCTCACTACTAAAAAATTTTCCTATTTTTTTTTCCATTTTGGTAAATTTTAAGATTAATCAATTTAAACCATTCGACCTTTAAGCAGTTTGCTTAATGATTATGGTAATATGGATTCATCTATATGCTTAAGGTTGGATCCTAATAGAAGATTATATATTACCAAATGTATTATACCATTTTTCTTATTATTCTAAAAGTTTTAATAGTATGTATGTGGATAAACTATATGTTGTAAATTGAAGTTATTGTTTTCATTTTTCGAAGGATTTTTTTTTAATTAAGGTAATAAATAAAGTTGAAACTCCAATCACAAGAAAATAGTAAGCATAAATAGCCAAAAATTCAGCAAATAGTTTTTTATCAAAAGCAATAGAAATAGGAATTATTATTAGAAGTATGGTGGCTAAAATAAAGCTCCATTTTTCATTTTTCGTTGACAGTATCGTTCTTAAAGCAAAAATTAAAATTAGGAAATCAAAAAAAGTTGCTTGAATATAGAAACATAATGCTAGGATTATACTAATAATAATAATTTTTATATTCGAGGATTGTTTAGTTTTATCAATAGCAAATACTGTTGCAATAAATTTAACAAACATTTTATATGAATTTATGCAAAATCTAGGTAACAACCTCAAGAAAAAAATCTTAATAAAAGTAAGAGAATTCTTTAATATTGTTTTTGTGGTAAAATTTGATGTATTTTTTATTAAATTATCATTAGTTTTATGAAACTTAAATGAAGTAAATGTTTTATGAAAATTATTGATTATGAATAATAAAAACAAACTAAAAACGCATATATGGAATGCTGGCCAATTAAAATAAGCCTTCCATGATGAAAAAAATAATGAACCAAGAAAAGCTGTCAAATAAAACAATAAAATATATGAAAATAGGTTGCCCACATCATTTAGAAAAAACTTGATTACACTTTTTAATTTAAACATAGCCTTATTTAATTTTATAAAGAAGTAAGTTCTTAGTATCTATTATTTTTTCAATATCCTCATCCTTCTCCATCCACAAATAATCTTCCCACTCTAATTCCTTGGCTAATATAATATATTTTATATTTAATTCATCTTTTTTCAATAATTGTACTGGAGCTTTATACTTTATCCAATCTTCAATAAAATTGCTGTCATTAGCTACATTATTACTATAAATATTTCCAATCTCAATATTTGTTCCTATAATCACTGGACATTCAAAATATAAATTTGCTGGATTTGCAACTATCCTACCAATCCAATTGAAACTCATATACATATGCCAGGGCAAAAACAAAGTATTCCCATCACAGTCTTGTTCCAGTAAATATTGATCTACTTCTTGCCAATCTGGAGGATACCTAGCGGGATTAATCTGTCCATAGCCAGCCCCAAACAAAGGTAATGACTGAAAACAGACCAAAAAGATTAAAGTTGTTATAAAGACTGTTTTATAACTTTTAAATACTTTACTTTGAGTTAAACCATATACACCACACGCAAACCAAACTGTGTACACCAAAACAATTAGACTTATCCACTTGGCTGTATCTCTCATCCCTTTATAAAACGGGAAATTATCAAACATGAATTCAGTAATTTGTTTAGTTATTGGGAGACGAATACCAACAGCTAAAGTGATAGCAACTATCCACATGATTATCAGGCCGATAGCTATTTTTTTAGTTTTTGGATCTTTGAATAATCGCCAGACACCATAAATTAGTAATGGCACTAGCATTATAAAGGCTACTCGAAAATTAGTATTAGTAGCAATATCCAAATAACGATGCTGTTCACTACCCCAAAAGCCTGATAATAAAATAACATTAAGCAGTGCATCTTGCCCCGTCTCACCAGCAGTTCTGAAAAAAAATAGATGTTCTTTGGTAATTGTTTGACCAATAAAATCTTGATCCAAGGTTTTGGTTGCAAAAACTCCGATTATCCAGTTCAAGTTAATCACAATGCAAATTAGCAGTGACCATAAAACTATTTTTTTTAATTTTTGTTTGTTCAATATATTTTTCGGAATCCGAAAAAGATATAGCAAGAAAAAGATAATTCCTACTAATCCTATGAAAAATAAAAAATGTGCTGAAAAAACTAAACTAAAGGAGAAATAAATTGCTGCCTTGAATAAATTTTTTATTTGATTCGATTGAACTAACCTGATTAAATGGGAAAAACCAAAACCAAACAAGGCAAAAGCTAACAA
This sequence comes from Candidatus Falkowbacteria bacterium, assembly GCA_018674305.1. Taxonomy (NCBI): domain Bacteria; phylum Candidatus Falkowiibacteriota; species Candidatus Falkowiibacteriota bacterium. The sequence continues at coordinate 57,479 of JABHAL010000015.1, forward strand.
GAAATGCAATTGGCCATACATTAGCCGATCATATACAAATGGATTTACTAAAGTCAATAAACTGGCCAACCAAACAACAAACTTATTGTCAAAAAAGTTTCTAGTTATACTTCTACCACTCAAAATAATAGCTGCCAAAACTCCAGTAATAAATAGTTTTTGAATAAAAGCTATTGGTAAAATAAGTGACAATATTTTCACTATTGAATTTAACAGAAAAGACTGCTTAAAAAAATCAACCGTTATTTGCGGACCCCAAGCAAGGTCAGTTAAAAATACAAAACCTGGTTTTAATAATATTGGAATAACAATTACCAAAATAGGAACAGCATACCAAGTCAAATCTGAAATTTGATTTTTTTGTTTATTCATTGTTATATTTTTTTTCTTTTTGTTTCTTTCTAAGCATTGTGACATCAAACCGACCATAATATATTGACCGGAAGACAAGCTTAATAACACTAATAACGATCTTTAAAGTATATAATAAACTGTCTTTTGAATAAACTTTATAAAACACTTCCCAAGGTCTAAAAACATATCGTAAAATCTTGTTTTTCAAAAACTTTTTTGTCGCAAATCCAACTAGGTCGTCAAGTTCTTTATTACTCAAATGTCTAGTTCTAACCTCAGCTGACAAAAAATTTGAAATCAATCTAGCATTTTGACTATTTGGATCAATCATAGCATCAAAGTTTAGTAACTTTTCTTCTCTCATTATTTTATACAATGGAGCATCAGGATATGGTGTCAATTTGTAAAAAGCTGCATAATCAACACCACAGGACAAAGCAAAATTAACTGTATCCATTATTTTTTCCTTAGTTTCATATGGAAAGCCAAAAATTGTAGTGATCACAGTCCACATTCCAATCTTATTAGCATATTGCAAAAGTTCTTTAGCTTGAGCAAGATCAAAAGGTTTGCCAATAAACTTTCTAATCTCATTATTACCTGACTCAATACCAAAAGTAATTCTATAACAACCAGCCCTGCGCATCAATAACAAAATTTCCTTATTCAATGTCCAATGAGCAATCCCATTTGGTGTTGACCAGTAAATTTTCAATCCACGATCAATAATCCCCTGACAAATTGCTTTGAACCTATGTGGATCAACGCTAATACTATCATCAAGAAATGAAATTTCCTTAATACCAAAGTTTTTCTGCAAATATTCAATTTCATCAAGAACTTGATCAGGTGTTTTACCTCGCCACTTGTGTCCCCAAACAGTTTTTACTGAACAATAAATACAGTCCATTGGACAACCACGACTGGTTGATAACTGAAAAGACGGCGTTTTCATTTGATAATCCTCATTAAAGGTAATATATCTTTTCATGTCCAAGGAGGCATAATCCAGAATTGGTAAAGTTTTTATATCCAAAGGTTCACGAACACCTGTTTTGATCGGTTTTCCTTTATTATTCCTATAAGCAATCCCAGGTACATCCTGAATAGATTGATTTTCTGAATATTTATTTAATAAATCCAAAAATGTTAATTCACCCTCACCTATCACAACTAAATCAACATTTTTGTCAGTTAAAGTCTCTTGCCAGAAATTTGTGGCATGAGTACCACCAAAAATAACTTTTACTTCAGGATTTATCTTCTTGGTAATACTAGCTATACTATGTGAATCCATAAAATACCTAGTAAACACACAAGAAACACCAACTATATCTGGCTTACTTTCTCTAATCTTCTTTTCAATCTCTGTATCATCAACACCTATTCTCACACTGTCATTGGCTAATCTTTTTCTAATCTTTTCCTTGGTAAACATGAAATCCTCTATCATTATATTTTCATAACCATGTTTTTTTACATAACTTAAAACAGATAAAAGATTAATTGGAAATGAAACCGCTCCAGCATTAGAATCTTCACCATAATGCGTTAACGGTGGTTGTATTAATAAAATTTTTAAATCTTTTTTCATACTATTCATCTTTTTTACAACACACAACATACACTACCAACATACCCAGTGCAATTATTGATATTAATCCTCCAAAATAAAACACATTTTGTGGCCAAAATTCCAAAACAACTAATCTTGTTGGGCCAAGTACTGAATCATCCAATTGCCAACTATTAGCATAACCATTTGCCAATCTAACCGGCGCTAAATTACCTTCATCACGAGAAAATACTTTTGTGAAAAAGTTTTGTTCTTTATCAGTTTCATATGTTTTTATAGTCCAACCTGAGTTATAACCATTGTTAAAAACTAAACTATAAATACCATCCAACTTAGGAACCTCTACAACATACTTGCCAGGATTTAGTTTAGCAAATTCTAAACCTTGATCATAATCTGGTTGAATATTTTCTTGATTATAAACAAAAAGCAAATTGTTCACAGGTATAGCATATATTGAATGTCCTTCAGCATTCTTAATATCTACAGAATAAATATCTTTTTCAAGATTAAATTTACCAAAGTCAATCCAATCACCAGACATAACAACATCACTTCTAATTACTTTATCGTCAAGACTTAAATATACAGGTGCTTCTAAACCTGCTTCATTCAAATTAAAATATATTTCATACTCACCCGTATGAACAATCTCTAATTTGTAATCATCCAAAACAACATTTTCCGTGTTGTAATTTACTTCTCTTTTTAGTCTAGCTTGTTCCTCTGAATCACTGATTTCTGTAGCCTCTTTTAATTCTTTATTGAACTCTGCTAATTTATCAATATCTGTATTATTAGCAATTACTTCAACTGCATATTCTCCATACTGACCAGCTTCAGAAAAATGAATTACAGGTTTAAAGTTATTATTATATTCAGAAATATCCAAGTAAGAAATCAAAGAACCCATATCACCATCAATAACAATATCTTTATTAGCAATGTACAAAAACGGTGTAAAATCATTATATTCGTATAAATCAATATTCTCACTTAAACTCAGCAAGTTCAAATCCTTATTATTCATTAAATATTCTTTTTGTTGTGAAATATTCCAAATTCTAGCACAACTAAAATGCGGTACTATATCCGTGCGGAAATAAACATACTGAATATTTAAAATCTGTAACATTTTTGAATACAACTCTGAATTTTTTGCTTGACATTGAAAATCTCGAAAACCTTGCAACAACTTCTCACCCATTTTATTACTAAATCCTTGATCAACCACAACATTAAATGGTGCAAATATTTGATTCACATCAACACCCTGGCCATCTAACTGATAATCATTTGGTACAAACGCTGGTGAAAAAGAAATTGGTTGAGCCAGAACCTTGGCACCTTCAAGATTCTCATCTAGATATTCATAAACTTCTTCCAAATCTGGATTTAACTGATAAACATCAATATGATCTTTATTTTTTTTAGTTAAAACCTCTCGTCCTATATCTCCTAAATACCAGTATGGCAAACTCCAGACAAGCAAAATTATAATCAAAACACTTTTAGCAATTTTCTTATTTACCTTTTTTAAATCTTCAAAAATCAAAGTAAATCCGTACGCAAAAATTATTGTTAAACAAAACAACACACCAGGAATATAATGCTGCGCAGATCTGAACATAGCATAAGCAGAAAAATGTTGTACTAACCAAAGCACAAAATCACCAAATGGCGGGTTTCCACTTGTAGCAAAAATCATGAAGATAACAAATGTAAATAACCAAAATAAAATATCCTTATTAAACTTCTTTTTTATCGTGACATAAAGAAAGGTTCCAGCCAAAGACAAATACATTACAGCATACCAAATTGGCAAAATCACATTTGACATCGTAGCTGTAAACATGTGTCTATCAAAAAAACCAGTACCGACTAACATCTGCCAAACCTTTGGAGCAGACTGAATATTTTTCAAAGCAATACCAGCAAAACCTTTCTGAGCTTTCAAGCCTGATAAATAACCAAAATCAGCAATCATTGGCACAATCCAATAAGCGTTTAAAAACAAGGAAAAAACTCCAACAAGTATTAATCGTTTAATAATCTGCCAATCTTTTTTCAGCCAAGCATACCAACTACAGTATAAACAAAACATTACTACCACAAATACAAATTGTTGAATTGAGATCATCAAGGCAGTAATTAGAACTGCTGAAGTTAGCAAATATATCTTGCGAGAACTGTTAATCAAATAATGGAACGACAAAAAACACCATGGCCAAAGAGCATAGGCCAAAAACTGACTCATAGCTCCACCAATAAATTCAGAAAACAGGAATGGTGAAAACCCATACAATAAACCACCAACAAAAGACATTAAACCAAGATTTGCTTCCAATTTATAGTGTTTAAGCAGCCTTCTTAAACACAGATACATACCAAAAGCTGCTAAAGTCATTGTAAAAATCAATAAAAACTTAGAAAAGTAATTACCATCCAAATCAAGCAAAGAAAATGGCCCAACCAAAATAATTCTTAACAATTTCACTGGCAAGGTCAAAGACATAGCAGAAAAACCTAAAACAGAATCTTTCCAAAGATAAAAGGAAGAATAAACTTGATTAGACAGAAACGAAGCCATGTTCGGTACTGACCAATCCCAATTATGTCCAACTGTACCCACAGTGCTAAGTAATTTTCTTATCGAAAAAACAGCCATTAGCACATATAAACAAAAGGCTGACACAATTTGAACTTTATTTTGTAGAAACAATTTTTTCAATTTCATATTTAAAATTGTTGGAAAATTTTTGCCAATCACACTTATCTTTTACGATTTCCGCTGCCCTATCCGCAATTCTGGTTAATTTTTCTGTATTATTATTTTTTATAATTTTTTGAATCTGCTGACTTTGCTTATTTGTATTTTTTGTATCAATAATAAAGCCACTTTCCTGATCAGTGATAAACTCAGAGTTTGCCCCAACATCTGTAGTTATTATCGGCCGCCTCATTGACATGGCTTCTAACAAAACCAATGGTGGCATATAGTTTGTATACAAATAAGGCAATAAAACAAAGTTAACTTTGGCAAACTCGCCTGGAAAATCATCACAATATCCTAACAATTCAACATTCCTTATCTGATAACGTTTAATAATTCGTTTAATTAAATCTTTGGTAGCTGGGAAATATTCCGGCCAAGCTAATATTTTAAACTTTGAACTTTTCAGTTTACGAGCTATATTAATTATCTTTAATGGTCCTCGTCGTAAATCCAAAGCACCAAAATACAAAAATTTCACTTCATCATCCAATTTATTTTCTGGTAAATCTTTTTCAGGTATCTCTTTAATACCAGGATAACAAATTTGCACCTTCTTATTATATACTGGTTTAATATAATTTTTTAAATATTCACATGAAGCAATCACTTTATCAACATAATTTAACTTTTTCAAAAAAAACTTTTTTGTTTTCAAACCATCAAACACTGCGTGAAAAACTTCAAACAAAGTATTATCAATATTACGGAAAAAATTCTTTGATGGATAAATTATATTGAAAAAATTCAACTTTAATACATTATAAAAATTTGATTTTGGATAATTAATATGCGTTAAATAAAAAATGGCAGGAATACCTAACTTTTTTCTAACCAAACCTGTCAGTGCTCCCCAAAATGGTGTACCACTACTTAAAATAACATCTCCAGTATAATCACCTTTTTTATACTTAAATATGCTTTTTATAATATGATAATTTTGCCAAGATGACATTGGACCAACATTTTCAGTAATAATCTCATAACTATGTCCTTGCTTTTCCAAATCTTCTGCAAGCTGAACCAACTTCTTGGCATCGCCACCAAGATTTTCCCCCTTGATTAAAAATGGTTCAAATAAAAGTATTTTCATTCTTATTCTCTTTTTAAGATATTGAATCTTCTAAGTGGTTTAAAAATATATAGCATAATTGCATCCAAACTGTATGAAAATATATCATATCCAACAGTATTTAAACGCAAACTAATCAAATCCAACCACAGTTTATGAATTCTTGCTTTAAATAACTGGTTCAACTTGATATTCACTGGATATATTCCATTTACATACTTTTTCGCTTTCAAAAACTTAAAAAATGTTTTGTACGCAACTTGCCAGTGATAATCCTCTGTTCTTTTTAATAATTTTTTACCATCAACTCTTTCTAAAAGATATATTAAATGCAATAAATCAATCATTCTTAACTTATGCACTTCGAAAATAATATGAGCCACTTGAATCAGTAGTGCATCCTCATCACTTGATGTATCAAATTCAATATCATGAACTAACTGTTTCTTTTTATTAACAAAAACTTTTTCTTTATCAATATAAATCACACCTCGCCAACTGATTTGCTGATGCAAATGAACAGTGACAAATTCCCCCTTACTTTTATATCTCCAAATTTCCTTATACTTTTCATTACAGTTATCCCAAAATTTAATTTTAGAAACTTTTTTCTGTTTCCAACCTAATTGTTTTAATTCTTTTCTAAAGTTGCCAAAATCCTGTTCATTTTTAAACAAAACATCTATATCATGACCAACATAAGCCTGATCTTTGTGCGCTTTGAATAAAACAAATTCAAAATTTTTGTTCAATTTCTGGAGAAGTTTAAGAGTTTCTTTATATGCTCTTTGCGCTTCCTCAATTATAACATGTTTTTGATTTGAATACTTGTGACTAACTCCGTACAATCCACTATCACTTAACTTCTTTTGCTCTAATAAATCATAATCTATTTCATCAATTACTAACTTCTCCACTTCAGCCTTATCCAGCTCTGCATTTATTCTAATAACCGGCACTATTTTTTCTAATAATTTATATAATCTAGCTCTTTTTTCATATTCTTTCAGTGTTAATTCCTTTTTTCGCTTACATATTGTTTCATATGATGCGTCAAGCAGAAAAACCTTATCAAAACCTGGCAAGAAAAAATGCATTAACTTAAATATTATCCTAACAAAAATGTCAGACTTTACTAAAAAATCTGGCATCATCACAATCGCTGAATCATAATATCCCCTATCACATATCAAAACACGATTATTATTCCCCCAAACCTTTAGAGCCAAAACAAAATTATATCTTGCCTGGCCTGGTCGATAATATTCAGCTATTTTTAATTTTTGATTAAATTGGTCAACCAAGTTCTTTGCTAACGTAGTCTTTCCAGTACCATCATAACCAATAATATTTAAATTCATACATTACTAATTACTGATTCTCAGGAGTTACAGCTTTTTTTTGCGAATCTGTAAATCGTTTAATAAAATAAAAAATTGATTTCTTTTTATATAATCCTTGTTCAATAAACAGTTGCTGATCAGATAGTTTACGATTTTTTTGGATCCTTCTTCTTTTTTTGTAATTAGCTGGCAGATGAAGAAAAAACCACATAATTCCTTTCAAAATATTAATACCTGAAGTCCAATTACCCTTAAAAAGTAAATAAAAGGCCAAACCATTCCACAAAAAAATATGTTTAGGCAAAATTCTGACTAAATATTTAAAAGATAAGTTTTTGTACAAAGTTAAAATGTAATTTTTGCAACCATGGAACCGAACCAGTTTGTTATTAAACTTTTTGTCAGTAATATCCTTAGTAGCTGAATAATGATGATACACAACTGACTCTGGACAAAAAACAACCTTATAATTTTTTAACCAACAACGCCAACCAAGGTCAGTTTCTTCCACAAAAATAAAATAGTCTTCATCAAATCCTTCTGCAGCCTCAAATGCCTGGCGAGTAATAAACATTCCAGCTGACTTGGCTGCTAATATTTCTTTGACCTGATCATATTGTCCATTATCCGGTTCACCATACTCAGCAATTGAAATTAAAAAACCTAGCGAACCTAAATACTCTCCAACATAATCAATGCTCTTTTTATCTTTTAAGAATAATAATTTGCACTGCAATGCGCCAACCTTTTCATCTTGTTCAAAAACTTTATCAGCATTGATAAGCCAGTCAGCTGTTACTTCTGTATCATTGTCCAAAAATCCATAAACCTGACCTGTGGCTATTTTCACACCCTCATTTCTAGCCTTAGCAGGACCAAAGTTTTTTTCAAGTTGAACAAATTTAATTTTTGCTAGATTTTTAACAAAAGTCTGCTCAATATGCTGCACGCTACCATCAGTAGAATTATTATCAACAATTATGATTTTAAAATTCTGATAATTACTATTTAAAACAGAACGTACCGTTCTTTCCAAGTACTCTTTTCCATTAAAGTTAACAATTACAATTGAATATTTAATTTCTCTCATAATTTTTATAAAATGACATATTTAGATCCTGATATTTATTTTCTGCAGAAAGTGGAATGCATTTAGCATCAACCTGGTATGAATAATTTGCTTTTTCAAAAATTTGCAGAAATGAACTCAGTTTAGACTTGTCCTCATTAATATTATGATGGTATTCAATACCATATTTTTCAACCATACCAACTTGACCTGCTTGCTCCAAATCCTGCAAAACCTCATTCTCTGCCCCTTCAATATCCATTTTTAAATAATCAATTTTTGATAATTTCTGATTACTGATAAAATTGGCAAATGAAACACAACTCACCTCAATCTTATCACTTGAAAACTGTTGGTGTTCAGTCATTCTCTCCTTTTTTGTACTCATAACTAAAGAACCTGGAGTTTTCTTGTCAACATAAAAATCAATTTTCCCATCATGATCAGATATTGCCCAATTAAATAGATAAACATCTTTTAATTTGTTTTTTTCAACATTATATTTCAACAATTCAAATGTAGCTGGATCAGGCTCAAAACTATAAATACTACTGTTAGGATATAACCACTTGAAAAATAGTGTGGCCATACCAATATTTGCACCGCAATCAAAAATCACTGGCCGATCATTTTTTGTAGAAAAATAGTATTCATTGCGATAAAAAATATCTTCATACAAAAATTTTATATTCTTGTATTCAAAAGCTTTGAAATGCAAGCCAAAAATTTTCTCAGTATTAAACTTAAACCAAGTAGCATAAGTTAAATATTTGAAATTTATCCTTAACCAGGCACACAAGATTCTAAATTTATTCCTACCTGAATGACCTGAACTTGTCAAATAGGCAAAATTTCTAATGGCAATATAAGTTGTAGGAAATAATCTTCTCATAATTATTGATTTAATATTTTTCTGTTTCCTCTATTAACCCAATTAACTTTCATTAACTTTCTTCTTATCCTCTTCAGTCACATTCATAGCAAAATCTTTATTCACAAACTTAGCAATCTTCTTTAAAGGTTTATAAAAATTGTAATGAAAAATTGAATTCAAAGTACTGGCAAAAATACCTCGCATACCAGCTGGAAAACTTAGAATCTGTTTTTCCCAAATACTGTCACACTTTTCACAATTTTTATTGTAACTAAGATAAGTATTATTCAACATTGATTCACGAAAAGCCACCATCTGATCACTGTTCCAAAGTTGCTTTAAGTTATGCTCTGGGAATTTACCAAGTTTATTATCACCAAAAAAATCAGAGGTGCAGGCGATCAAATGACCATCCCATTGAATATGCATTGAACTCCACAGGTATGAACATGGTGAAAACTCTTTACCTAATTCTTTGGCTTCAAATTTATCTGTATCACTGAGAAAATTGCCCCAAGTACTTGGTCTTCGCATTTGAATACAGTCAATTGGCAAATCCTTGAAATTTTGCATAAACTGTTCTCTGTTTTCTTGATAAATCTTGTCCCCTTCATCATCCATAATCATAACTTGCAAATCAGCAACAGTTTTTGCACCAAGTTCTTTTTTTATTTTCAAAAAGTTGATCACATTTTCTAATGATTTTTCAAAATTAGCATTTACCCTAACTTTTTCATAAACTTCCTTGGTTACACCATCAAAAAAAAAATTTATCCAGTCTAAATCTGCTTCTAAAAGTTTGCGAGAAATTTCTGGTGTTAGTAAAGTACAATTTGTAGAAATATAAACTGCAATTTTATTATCCTTGGCATACTTAACCATTTCAGGAAACTTTGGATGCAAAAGTGATTCACCAGAAATACATAAGATTATAAACGAAACAAATGGCTTCGCTTCATCAATAATCTTTTTGTATAAATCAAAATCCATATAGCCAGGATTTGGTTGACCAATAATTGAATTTGGACACATGATACATTTCAGATTACAAACATTAGTTGGCTCAATCCAAAGAGCGGTTGGCAAATATTTCAATCTGGTCTTTTTTCGTTTATAACTCCAATGCGCTCGTGGCATGGCTATTAAATTGTTTATTTTTTTAATCATTGTCTTGATGTATCTCCTCTGGTTAATAATGATAAACCTGTTTTTATAGAATATTTTAGATTTTCCCAAGAAGAAATGTCTTGAAAAAATCTGCGAATCAAATAACTTGGTCGGAAATAAAATTTAAAATATGCTTTTTTACGAAAATCTTCTAATTCTTGCAAGTTAAAACCTTCTGGCACATAAAATGGCCATGAACCATGAAAGCCTTCGCCAAGTTCGCCTCGCGCATATTGATCAATTGTATCGATTGAAATTTTATTTTCAGACTTAGCAGTTTCAAATAATGCAGCACCTGGTAATGGCAAGGAAATATGCACGCCAACAATATTGTATCTAGCAGTTTTATAAAACTGCATTGTTTTTTCAATATCTTCTCTAGTTTCTGTTGGAAAACCAAGCATTAGAAAAGCATTAACATTAACCCTATTTTTGTTACATAACTTTGCAGCTTTGACAATTGCTTCTGTACTTAAATTTTTCTTAATAATTTCATTTCTAATTCGTTCACTACCAGATTCAACTCCAAGCGTTACTTCAAGGCAACCAGCCTTTTTCATTAATTTTACAATATCTTCATCAAGCATATCTGCCCGAGTAATAGCCGTCCAGGTAATTTTCATTCCTCTCTTTAATATTTCCTGACAAATACCAATAATATGATCCTTTTTCAAGGTTAAAGTATCATCAGCAAACATAAAGAAAGTTTCACCTTGTTTATAAATCTCTTCCATTTCATCCAAGATTTTCATAGGATCACGAAAGCGCATTTTGTCACTTAGTGCTGGCCGAGAACAGAAGACACATTTAAACGGACAACCTCGACTAGAAAAAATATGTGCACCTTTTTTGTACTTTACATGTTGAAGTTTTTCTCTTGCTGGAAATGGCAAAGAATCCAAATCCTGCACAGGAACTCCTTGATAAAATTTCTCCACAGGCTGATTAGTTTTCATTTTGTTAATAATTGCTGGCAAAACAGTTTCTGCTTCACCAGCAATACCAACATCAAATAAATGAGCAAAGCGATTGATAAAATCATTATCAGCACTGATATGTGCTCCACCCAATATAAGTTTAATTTCTGGGAAATTTTGCTTTATAAATTCAGCAGCCTGCACAGTGCCGCGAAGATTCGCTGTCATGGTAGTAAATCCAATTACTCGCGGCCGTTTTTCAGTAATTATATTTTTTAATCGGTTTAAATCAATATTTTCCGCTCCAATATCTAAGATCTCTGCTGAAACATGTTCTTTTTCCAAACTACTGGCCAAATACAAAACTCCCAGTGGCGGATGTTCCACATCCATAGTTTCTGGTCCACCCTCTTTATTAAAATAAATCGGCGGGTAAATGAATAGTATATCTAGCATAATTTTTCTTTTCCGTCTATAGAGCCACCCTGGGGGTTTTGGGGTGAAATTGAGCCCATGAAAGAACCCCAAAGCATACTATTTGTTACGGCGAATTTGAAACCCCAACACTTTTTGTTACTTTTTGGTGTCAAAAAGTAACAAAGTTTTATTAAAACTTAAACTTACACATAGCACAACATCTAAAACATGCCGGGGTGATGTGCTTGTTTTTAATTAACTCTCTAAATCGCTTGGCTTTCTTAGACTCCCAAGCTTGTTTAATAGTGCCCTCTTTCACATTACCAATAATTATCCCCTGACAAAGTTCAATATCTCCATTCTGTCGGATAAATATTTGCCAAAATGGTGAATCGCAATATGATTTATCAGATAAGGGTACACCTTCATAATATTTTTGCAAATCACCAGGATCTTGTACATTAACTTGGAACTTGGCCTTCTTCTGCATCTTTTCCAAACCAATAGTTTTGCTTTTTAACTTTTCTATCTGCTCTTTTTCAAAATAATTTTGTTGTTCAATTGGCATGCCCCAAATATCCTTGCCAGATTTGAACTTATCAGCAAAAATATCATTTTTTCTTTTTAATCCTTCTGGATAATAGAAAAATTGACTAACTGACCACTCATCAATCCCCTGCGCTGCTCCAATATTATAAACAGTATCAAAATCATCCAAAGATTCTCGAGAAATTACAGTTCTGAGATGAATATTAGGAAAATTTTTCCAACCTCTTTGCTTTTTGATTTCTTTAATCCCTGAAAGAGCTTGATCAAACACATTATCAGCTCCACGCACTTTATTATGCGTCTTTGGTAGTCCACTATCTAAAGAGACGGCTAAAAACTTAAGCTTTGAATCAATAATCTCCTTAGCTTTAGCTTTTAAAATCGTTCCATTGGTTGTAATTGAAGTTACCAGTCGATTTTTATTAGCATGTTTAATTACTTCAAAAATATTTGGATAAAGTAGTGGTTCGCCACCAACTAATTGAATAGTTGAGCCAAAATCCTTGGCTTCATCCAAAGCTTTCTTCACTAATTCAACATCTAAGTCAATTTGATTGCTTTTTTCCAAAAATTTACGCCGTGATTCACTAACATGACACATTGGACAGTTCAAATTGCATCTTTCAGTGATAAAAAAAGTTATCTGCACCGGAAATTCAAATTTATAGTACTTTTCTTTTTTAAAATAGTCCTTTTTTAAATAATTAAAAAAAGTTTTTGGGTTAAATAGTGATATTAATATCTTTTTCCTTATATTCATAATTATTTTCTTCCAAAAATTAAATTCAACTGCGCTGCAATCTTAGACTTATTAACAAAGTCTTTCTCTTCCATCTTCCACCATTTTTCATTACTTAAATATTTATTTAACAGAATTTGAGAAATTTTTACTAAATGTCCATTATAAATAACCTGTTTCTTATCAAAGTCATGACTTTTAAACTTTTTTTCTAAATCTTCTTCAGCATAATGCCTTAAATGACCAACCTTTTTGTCATTATAATAGTACATTGGCCAAAGAAATAGCCAAACTCTTTTGTATGTATTTGGTACAACAATATAAATAACATCATTACTAACTCGACACAGTTCTGAGATTGCCTTCTGATCATCAAACAGATGTTCCAGAACTGAAATTGAAGCTGTAAAATCAATTGCTTTACTTTTCAAAGGTAACTTCTCTACTGTAGCCACAAAAAAGAAACATTTATCACCAACACCTTGCTGCTCAGCATATTTACTGGCCTTGATCATTCCTTGCAACGAAATATCAGTTCCAAGACAGTGTCCATATTTCTTGGCTTGCTCAATTACTGTATAAGCAGTACCACCAACACCAAAATCACAAAAAACTTTATTCTCTTTTTCAATTTGATTTTCAGAAGCCAAATCCAATCGCTTGATCATGCTTTTGCGCCAATTTTCTAATTTATATTCAGGCAATTCTGTATACTCTTTATCAAAATATTTACTTTGTGCATCTAATTGTGATTTTTGATCATCTTTTACATCTGAAGGCAAAAAAACTGGTACTCCCTCAACTACTTCATATTCCCGCTGACAACTTTTACAAATTAATTTGCTATCAAAAGATAACTGACCACCACAGTCAACGCACTGAAAATAATGAATAAATTTTTCTATATTCTGCATATTTGTTTTTGTATTTTCTAACTAACCTTTATCAACTTTCCTTCTTTTTCATTAGTTTTAATCAACTTTATTAACTTCCCTGCCCTTCTCTACTTACTAACCCACCACGGTGATTTGTAATGAAAATTATACTGACAATTAACACATATTGGAATATGTCCAAACTCTTTTTTAAGATGATTTTGTCTAATCAATTCTAATCTTTGTCCTCCCCAAACTTCCATGATCGTTTGACTGTTAATATCACCTAACTCAACTTTAGCTTCATAATCATTACAACAAAGTGGTACTTTGCCATCCCAATTAATAACCATATCCATCCAAAGCAACCGACAAGGATCTCGTAGCAAACTTTTTTTGTAAATAAATTCTTTACTCTCAATATCACCAGTCCAATTGTGAATCAATGAAACTGAAACACCATCAACCAAACCTTTCCATTCCTGAATATACCTTTTCACTTCATGTTTATTATCATCACTTTCCACAAAACTTAAATATATTTTTGTTGTAGAGTTTTTATCATTACGAAGCCGCACAAAATTCAAAATATTTTTCTTTGTGCTATTAAAATCCAGATTGCATCTTATCTTTTTGTAAGTTTCTTCACTAGCAGCATCAAAGGAGATATAAACTTCATCAATGCCAGATTCAAGCAACTCTCTAGCTTTATCAGAGTTTAATAATGAAGCATTAGTATTGGTTGTTACTCTTTTCAAACCTGCTTGTTTGGCATATTGAATTCTTTCAATAAAATCCTTATCCATTAATGGTTCGCCAAAACCATACACAGTTACATAATCAATACTGTTCCTTGCACATTGATCAATAATCTTTTTATACAAATCCAGAGACATAAAGCCAACCTTTCTTTGCATTTTTCCGTGTGGGCAAAACGAACAGTTAGCATTGCAAGCATTAGTATTTTCAATCATCACTCGATGAGGTTTCTTTGCAAACTTTTCTATTTTCTTTTTTATTTCCTTTTGATACTTAGCCTGATAGATTTTACTATTTACAATAAATTCACGAGACAAAATAAAAGATATAAACCTTTTCAAGGCTCTATTATATATTATTAAATCAAACATTAAATCACGTTTACGCATATTTATTCGTAGTAAGCTTTTTCAATATGAGCGCCATTCTGTTCACTAAACCTTTCTTCAGCATATGGCCTACAATTTGCAGTCAACCGGTCTAATTCTTCTTTATTATTTTTTAAATATAATATTTTTTCTTTAACATTTTCTAATGATGGATCAATCAAAAACCCAACTTCAGGTGTTATCATAAATGGCAAACAACCTCTATTCGATGAAATTAACGGACGACCAGATGAAAATGTTTCTAATACAACTCTTGCAAAACCTTCTTCATACTGTGATGGCAAAGCTACAGCATCGGCAGAGCCATAATATGGTGGTACTTCTTCTGGCGACTTTCTACCAACAGCAAAAATATTTGACTGCTTCTTACCTAATTCTTTGATCTCTTCTTCCATTGGCCCATCACCAACAAATACAAAATTAATATCTATTTCTTCTTTGGCGATATCAAGCAAAACCTTTGCACCTTTCTTTTCAATCAAACGACCAACAAAGGTTATTGTAAATCGATCAGGAATACCAATCTGTTTTCTAGCTTCTTGTTTATTGTAAGGTTTGAAATTATCCTGATCACACCATTGAATATATATATCCAAAATTTCAGCCGGTAATTTGGCTTTTAGTAAATCCTGACGAGATGGTTCTTCCAAACAGAAAACCATAGTAAATCTTTTCAAAATCCAATGACAAACCTTTGTTAACCATCCTTTTCCAAAACCATAAATCGCATGCATACTACCAATCAAGCGAACTTTGAAAAGTCGAGATAATAAATTGGCACAAAACGCTGCTGCAAAACCATGAGCATGGATCACTTGCCATTTGGCTTTTTTACCTGCAAACAATCGATAGAAAAAAGTAAACACAAGCAGTCCTGGTACTAAATAAGCAAATTGTAGCGGGGCAAACTTTTCAAATCGATGAAAAAGAGTTTTGCCAAACCATGGGATACGATAAATCGTTAAATTTTCAGCAGTTTCTTTGAATTTTGCTTTGACTCTGGTTGTCAGAGGTTTATAAGTAATAATTGTCACTTGCCAATTCTGTTTAAGAAGATAACTTTGCAAATCTGCAATATGAGTTTCCACACCACCAGTATTTGGCAATAAAAATGGTGATAAAATTAATACTTTTTTTGGCTCTTTTGATTCCATATTATTTGTTTTTTTATGTCTGAAAATAAATTTAAGTCCAACTAAAAAGCGCAATCCATACATTCCCAAAGTTGAAATCGGCTTAATCAATAACTTTTTCCATTTCCCTTTTTCAATAAAAATCCCCAAGAACCGATAGTACAAACCGAGCTGTTTTTGCAAATCAGGATCAGTCATCCCCCACTTGGCAATATATTTATCAAAACTTTTTGCATAATACCCCTTTTTCTGTAAATAACTTTTTAATTCTATTTCTGACTCATTATGATCAAGTGCTGTTTTAATCAGAGCTGTTTTTCCTTTTTGTCGAAGTTTTTTATCCAAATCCCAATCTTCTGGTCCTGTGAAGTTCAGATCAAAACCACCAACTTCTTGAAAAGTTTGTTTTTTTATAAATCTTGCACAGTCAACAACTGTACCATCATAAAAACTTCTTTCAAATCGCCTGATTTGACTTAGGAACTTATCACCCATAACAACCTCAGGCACATACAAACCAACAATTGCCGTATCTTTTTTTATTAACTCGACACATTCTGTAATTACTTCTGGTCGAAGGATCATATCAGCATCCAAATACATAAAATACTCACCTCTGGACTGATCAACACCAAAATTTCGCTGCGCTGATCGTTCTGGACCTTGATTAAAAACTTTTTCAGTGTACTGTTTCGCAATTGCAGCGGTTTTATCATCAGAATTATTATCAACCACAATAATTTCAATTAAATGCTTGGGATAAGTTTGATCTCTTATTGAACGAAGACAGTTCTCAATATGTTTTTCTTCATTCTTGGTTGTGATTATAGCTGAGACAAACATATATCGTTTATTTGCGATTTTTAAAATCAGCCAAATGACTAAACACCTTTTTTGCTGAAGTTAATAAATATTTAATATCATCCATACTTCTTATTGAAAATAACTTTCGAACAATAAATTGAGGGCTCATCCAAGCTTTATATAGTTGCTGTGTGAAGTTTTTCACATCCTCTGTTGTTAATTCGCTTTTCATGACCTGTTCACGCTGATCAAACCGATCGTAATCTTTGAATCTAAGTAGATCGTTTTCCTTACAGTATTTATAAAGTGGTGTGCCGGGATATGGAATTACAACTGTGGCCTGAAGAGTGTCAACAAGACCGCCCTGAAATAGTTTTTTGGCCAAATCGATAGTACGCTGAGCATCGACCTTGGTTTCCCATGGATATCCAATCATGGCCGTAATATGAGGTTCAAGTCCGGCCTCTTTACAAATTTTTAGGCCGGGTTCAATTTCCTCTATTTTTAAATTTTTATCAATTTTATCTAAAGTTACTTGATTCGCAGATTCTAATCCGAATAAAACAAATCTAAAACCAGCTTTTTTCATTAAGTGCCATATTTTTATATCATCAATTCCATTAATCCGCATATTGCAACTCATGACCACCTTTTTATTTAAGCCACTCTCTATCATACCATTGCAAAAATCAATTAGCCAATCGCCAATTGGTAAACTGCCAGAATCCTCCATGATTTCTTTAACACCCAGAGAAACTAAATGTTCAACTTCATCCAAAGCTTGCTCAGCGGTTCTGGTTCTAAAAGATTTACCAGGGAAAAAAGTAGTCCAAGAACAAAATGTGCATCTTCCCCACCAACAATCTCGACCACTCATCATATAGGAACCTGGTGTATGTTTGAAATTACCATTCTTTTCTGAATAAAGTTTCCATTTGGTTAATTCTCGATCAATCATTGGTAAATTAGTCAATTTATTCTCATGTAAATTGTATTCTCCACTATTTGTGACTTTCCTTTCTTCTTTGAAATAAATACCAGGCGTTAGTGAAGCACCTTTACTTAAATGATTAGCAATGCCAAGAAGCATAAAATCAAAATCACCACCAACGATAACATAATCAACTAAGCATTTTTCAAAAGATTCCAAAGGTCGAGCTGTTGCATGGTCTCCCATTAAAACAATTTTTGAATCTGGTAAGCTTTTTTTTATTTCATCAATTATTTGCCAATGTTTTTTCACAACTGGTGTTTTGGTTTCAATAGCAATCACATCCGGCTTTTCAGCAATCAATCTCATTAGCCAGTCATTATAACTTAACTCTTCAGCAATTCCATCATCCCAAAAAACCTCAAACCCCTTTGACTGTAACAAAGTTCCTGCATACGCAGGAATCATTGGGTAAATATAGGTTGGACTATTGAACCATTGAAATTGCCGATTCTGAGTCAGTAAGGGTACGCCCTTGGGCGATTCTAATGGAGGAAAGGATATTGAAATTTTCATACTTTTTAAAATTATCGTAAACTGATTTTTATTTGTTTTTTAAATAAACCTTTTATAAAATTACTTCCGTAAGCAATATGGGTTCCGAAAATATATGGCAAAGCCACAAATGCTACTGATCTTTTTTCATGCTTTCTAATATCAAAAAAAGCTTTAATTAACGCTAGTACATAAATAAATAAACCTGCAATATATGGCCATAGTAGCCATTCAATTTGCAAACTGACTATCAAACCAACTACAATATAAACTAGAAATAAACTTGGTAAGAAATACTTAAACCTCCTTGAAGTTTTAGGGAATTTTCGAGCAAAATGACCTCTATGCAAACCATAAGCGCCAACCTGTTTCATATGTCGCCAAAAACCTTCGCGACGATGATGATAAACTAAAGCTTCTGGTAAATACAGTATTTTTTTACCAGTTTTTTTGATCAGCTCCAAACAGAACAGAGTATCCTCTCCTGGCCAATAATTACTATCAAAACCACCAACCATTTCAAAGACATTTTTTCTGACTGACAAATTAACACTTGGCCAATCGTCAACAAATCTTTTTTCACCAATTGGCACATATCTTTCCGGACACCCGCCAGACAAAGGACTTAAAAAAACTGCGCCAGAAACTTTTTGTTGAAAACTATTGTGCTTAGGTGTAATCGCTGGACCACCTACGGCAACAATTTCCTGATCAGCAAACTCAGCATCTAACTTTTTAAGGAAATCAATGTTTGGATAAGCATCATCATCAATAAAAATTAAAACTTCTCCCTGAGCTTCTTTAATTGCCAAACTTCGTTTCATTGCTGGACCTCCAGGGCCTGTTGCTACTTGCTTTGTTTTTGTCCAGGTTTCTGAACTGGATTCGTCAGGGAAAATTATAATTTCATAATCATCGCGGTTAATTTTAAGGATCTTTGGAATTGATTCCCTAATATACTCATTGATTTTCTTAACCGGAACTATGAAGCTATATTTTATCATATATTATCTACCTATACCGAAATAATTAAATCCAAGATCTTTCATTTCTTCAGGCTCAAAAATATTTCGACCATCAATTATTACATCGCCCTTCATAATTGAACGCAAAGCTCGAATATCAAGTTGTTTGAATTCATTCCAATCAGTAATAATCAAAAGTGCATCACATTCTTTAGCTGTATCATACGGACAGCTCGAATAATAAATATTAGGAAATATTTTTTTAGCATTAGTTACAGCTACTGGATCATAAGCTCTGATATTAACATTGTGTTCAATTAATTTTTTGATAATACTCACAGCTGGGGCAGATCTAATGTCATCAGTGTTCGGTTTGAAGGCCAATCCCCAAAGTCCAATGGTTTTTTGTGATAAATCGGATATTTGATTTTTTAACTTTCCGTATAAAATTAATTTCATTTCTTCATTTACTTCTTCGACTTGATTTAGAATTGTAAAGTTGTGATTGTTTACTTGCCCTATTTTAATCAAAGCTTGTACATCTTTTGGAAAACAAGATCCACCATAACCACAACCAGCATGCAGAAATGATTGTTTACCAATTCTCTTGTCAAATCGAACACCTTCTGAAACTTTTTTTACATCAGCACCTACTTTTTCACAGATTAACGCAATACTATTTATAAACGAAATACTCGTAGCCAAAAAAGCGTTTGATGCATACTTGATCATTTCTGCACTTTTTAAATCTGTGATAACAATTGGACAATTTAATGGCTCATATATTTTTTTCATTTTTTCAATTGCTTGCTTACCATTATCACTACCCAAAACAATTCTGTCAGGTTGTATGAAGTCTTGAATAGCTGAACCTTCACGCAGAAATTCTGGATTAGAAATTACATCAAATTCTCCAGCATAGTATTTTTTTATAATTTGTGAAATTAGGTTACCTGTTCCTATTGGTACTGTACTTTTATTGATAATGATTTTATAACCATTTATACTTTTACCTATCTCATGAGCAACTGCTTCTACATATTGTAAATCAGCTTCACCATTTTCCTTTGATGGAGTCCCAACAGCAATATATATTATTTCTGTTTGTTCAATGTTTTCCTTTAAATTTGTATGAAACTTTAACCTACCAGACTCAAAATTTCTTTTTACTAAATCTTCTAATCCTGGTTCGTAGATTGGAATAATTCCATTTTTCAAATCTTGAATTTTATTTTCATCAATATCAATACAAGTGACAATATTTCCTAGATCTGCCAAGCATGTACCTGTCACTAAACCAACATAACCTGTCCCTATTACAATAATTTTCATATACCTGTAACTATATTCTTAAAATACTCAATAGTGTTTATTAAACCTTGTTCAAGCTGAATGTTTGGTTCCCAATTTAATTTATCTTTGGCTAAATTTATGTCGGGCTTTCGTTGAAGTGGATCATCCATTGGTAATGCTTTGTAAATAATTTGGCTAGTTGAGCCTGGTAGTAATCTTAAAACATTTTCAGCCAACTGTTTTATAGTAAATTCAACAGGATTACCTAAATTCACAGGCCCAATAAAATTTTGTTCATTGTTCATCATTAAAATCATACCATTAATTAGATCATCAACGTATTGAAAAGATCTTGTTTGAGAACCATCACCGTAAATTGTCATTGGTTGATTTTGTAATGCTTGAACAATAAAATTAGAGACTACTCGCCCATCATTTGGATGCATATTTGGACCATAGGTGTTAAAAATCCTAATTATTCTAATATCTATCTTGTTTTGCCTATGATAGTCCATAAATAAGCATTCTGAAGCTCTCTTGCCCTCATCATAACAAGATCGAATCCCAATTGGATTGACATGTCCCCAATATGACTCTGTTTGAGGATGCACACTTGGATTACCATAAACTTCTGAAGTTGATGCTTGCAAAATTCGAGCATTTACTCGTTTAGCCAGTCCGAGCATGTTAATCGCCCCTGAAACACAAGTTTTTATAGTTTTGATTGGATTGTATTGATAGTGAACCGGTGACGCGGGACAAGCCAAATTGTAAATTTGATCGACCTCCAACCAAATCGGATTGGTAATATCATGACGAATAAATTCAAAATTTTCATGACTCATCAACTTATAAACGTTGTCTTTTCCACCAGTGAATAAATTATCCAAACAAATGACATCATCACCTTGCGATAATAATCTCCTGCAAAGATGTGATCCTACAAAACCAGCCCCCCCTGTTACCAAAATTCTTTTTCTCATAAATCTGTATCAAAATTATTTTTTTTCTTAATTATATATAAAGGTCTGTTGTTAACCTCTTGATGAATATTGCCAATATACAAAGCAATTAGACCGATACTACACAGAAATACACCCATCAAAAATAAAATCAGAATAGATATTTGAGCCATATTAGAGAAGTGCATTTCTAAAGGGTCATGCAAAAAATGCATCTCAACCAACATAAACATTCCAACGAGAGAGGAAAAAATAGTTATAATGACGCCCAAATAACCTGCTAGTTTTAAGGGAAATAAACTATGAGTGATAAAAGAATTAAAAGCTAACTTCATTAACTTACAAAATCCGTAGTTCGCCTTGCCTGCAAATCTTTTGTTAGCCGTAAACTTGACGTACTCTCTCTTGAATCCAAGCCAATCGATCAAAACTCTAGTTATCCTATTTTTTTCATTAAATTTATTAAACTCATCTATTACTTGTCTATCAATCAAACGAAAATCGGTTTCTCTAGGAAGAATTTTCGTTTCACTTATTAAGTTCATGATTTTGTAAAAGAAAAATGATCCTGATTGTTTAATCCACCCTTCTCCCTTGTTTTTTTCTCTAATACCAACCACAATATCATTGTTTTGTTGCCATTTATTTATAAATTCAGGGATTAGTGCAGGTGGATGTTGTAAATCAGCATCGACTATTATAGCGCAATCACCTTTTGACTGTTTTAACCCCGCGGAAGTTGCCAATTCCTTTCCAAAATTTCTAGAAAATTCAATATATTTGATGCGATTATCTGACTTTGATAGCTTTTTCACAATATTAAATGATTGATCTGTACTACCATCATTTATAAAAATAAATTCAAAATTGAAGGGCAATGGTTGGATTACTTTTGTTAATTCAAAATAAAGCTTTTCCAAATTGGCTTCTTCATTATAAAGGGGAATTATTAAGGAAATTAATTTATTGTCTGACATATGATTTTTGGTCTTTCTCTAATTCGTATCTATAATAAATATAAGTAGCAACTAAAATAACAAACATTGAAGCCAACATAGCATAAATAACCTGAGTGATTGTTTGATGAAAGAAAAACAACAAACTAATTTGTAGTAATAAACCTACAACAAATATATATAAAATTTTAAATTTTGAAACTGCCAAAAAATAGCGAGAATAAAGATTGACAATTGAAAACATCATCATGGCGATTCCAAATAAACCGATATATTTAGCGATTCCTAAATATTTTGAACCAACTAATACTTTAATAATCAAGGTTGGCCAGAAAAAATACACTAAAATTATACAAACTGAGGTCAAAACAACCAAGAATAAAGTATTTTTCAGCAAATTCCTCTCACTTCCTTCTTTCTCGGCCCGAGAAATCATTGGAAAGACGACTGTAGCTATTACTCCTGTAATAAAAAATATGACCTTGCCGATAATTGAAATCGCTCCATATTGACCAGCTTCCTCTGGTGATAAAAAATATTTTACTAATAATACGTCTGCATTATAAAATAACCCTAAACACAAAGTAACTACAAACGTCGGCATTAGGTATATTAACATTTCTTTGGAATCTTTCAATTTTCCGGCTCTGGGCCTGATATATTTACGGATCGGAAATAAGCTGATTAAATACCCAAAAACCGCTGCCAGACTAACACCACCAATCACACCGCTTAATCCAAATGACAAACAAACAAAGGAAATCGCAAACAAAATCTTCGTTATTACGTTTACAACGCCAAGCCACGACATTGCAAAAAAATTTTCCGTACCATTCATTATCCCTTGGTTAACCGCCGACGGAAATGAAGCTAAAAATAAAACTCCGAGAATAACCACCGGCCAAAAACTATCCAATTTTAAGAATCCAGCAATTAGCGGACTTGCTGATATAAAAAGGATAAATATGACAAAACTCCAAAATATTAAAACTTTTGTGAATGAATTAAATAACTGAGAAATTTTTTCAGGATGATTCTCAGCTTTGAAGTCAGCTGTATATTTAACGATCATGGTAATCAACGTAGCCGCTGGAACAGAAACAATGTACATTAACGAGATCAATGCTTCAAACTCTCCAAAAGTCTTGACATCCAACATCCGACTCATAATCAAATGAAATAAAAAACCTCCGGCACTGGCTATCATAGTACCAACAAAATATATAAAACTATTGCTAAGCAATTTACTTTTTTTGACTAGCGCAATCGGATTCATTTAACTATTTTTAATAAATTCAATTATTAATTTCTTCACCCTATCAGCATTTTCCCTCATTGTGGCAAAAACCATTTCTAGCGTAACGGGCTCTTCACCCTCTTTCCAGCAATCATAATCTGTTGACATAGCAATTGACTCATATGGAATTCCAAGTTCATTAGCTAAAATTACTTCTGGCACAGTACTCATATTAATTACATCAGCCCCTAAGGCTCTAAACATATGACTTTCAGCTTTTGTTGAAAACCTTGGGCCCTCAATTGTGACCATAGTCCCCTTTTCGTAAAACGAATAACCCAGGTTATGTGCTATTTTAATTAATTTTTGTCTTAATTCTAAATTAAATGGTTCTGCCATTGGCGTATGAACTACTGTGTCTTCATGAAATGTTAAATTGCGATGTTTTGTAAAGTCAATAAATTGATCAACAAAAACAAAATCCCCAGGTTTAATTTGCTCACGAAGTGAACCACATGCTGTTGTTGCTAAAATATGTGTACAACCTTGATCCTTCAAAGCCATAATATTCGCCCTGTATGGAACTTTGGTTGGCATGATCGTATGACCTTTGCCATGTCGAGCAATAATCACAACCTCATGCTGCCCAATTTGACCAGTTGTTAATTTACTTGAAGGTTTACCAAACGATGTTTCAACCTCAAGTTCTTGATAATTTTCTAGCAACTTCGGGTCGTCAAGACCACTTCCCCCAATGATTCCAAATTTATGCATATAGCTCAAAAAAGAGATTAAGTGGATAAGAGACTGAGGACACAAAAATCTAATACCAACTTCTAATTAATACGTTTTTTATAGTTTAATATGAATTCATTGATCCCGATAAGCAAACCTGCATATTCTTTTTCTAATTCTTGATAAACTTCTTCTGAAACATAATTCAACTGAAAAGAAACTAACAAATGACTTCGTGTCTCTTCCAGCTCTCCCCTTGCAATGTATAAAACTCGAATTTTATCTTTAAAATGAAATCTACCATGACATTCTGCAATATTTGCAATAATTGAATTTGCTGCTCTTCTTAATTGTTGCGTCAAAGAAAATTTTTCTTCTTTAGGGAAATCTGCTGTAAGTTCATAAATCTGTAATAAAAGCTTATTACCTTTTTGCCATACACGCAACTCCTTAAATGAAACTCCCATATTTAAAATGTAATTTATCTTATTCCTCTCAATCTCTTTATCTCTGAATCTCTATTCTTATCACTCTGAATCGTACGAAACTAAATGTTTTAAATTATATTTTTCAAACTTTTCTCGTCCACCAAGAAACGGAAGGTCAACAATTAAACTTACACCGATAATATCACCACCTAATTTTTCAACCAATTCAATTGAAGCGCCCAATGTTCCTCCGGTAGCTAATAAATCGTCAACGATTAGAATCTTTTCACCAGGTTTAATTGTGTCTTCATGCATTGTCACTGTATCTGGGCCATATTCTTTCATGTAAGAAGTTTCAACAGTTTTGTATGGCAACTTACCCTTCTTGCGAACTAAACACACGCCAACGCCCAAATTATAAGCCATAGGTGTCCCCAAAAGAAATCCTCGTGCATCAAGAACCACAATTTTATCAATCTTTTCATTTTTAAATGGCTCAATCATTTTATCAATCACATAACGAAAAGTTTCGCCATCTTCAAGCAGAGTGGTTATGTCTTTAAAATTAACACCAGCAATTGGCCAGTCAGGAACTTCGCGGATTTTAGATTTAATGTCCATAAATTTTATTTAGTGATTTATCAATGATATTTTATCACAAATAAACACATCAAGGCAAACATAATTCAATTGACAATTGATTAAATTTGTGCAAAAATACAATATTAATGAATTTTAACAACTGGAGGAATATAATGAAACTGGCGATCATCTCTGATGTCGGTGGAAATCTTGTTGCCTTGCAAGCACTATTTGCAGACCTACACAAACATAAAGTTAATGCGATCTTGTGCCTGGGAAATACTATTGGTTATGGTCCAAACCCACGCGAGTGCTGGGAATTGACCATGGAACGAAGAATGGTTCTCACTCGCGGCGAAATGGAACATTGGCTTGGTCAAGGCATTTATCCACCAAATCAAACACCACAGAAATATCTTTTTCTGGAATTTACTCAAAAGGCCCTAATCCAAAAGCAACTGGATCAAATGTCTCAAATGACAAAAGTGAAAAAGATCCCCTTGGACAACAAAAAGGGTACGACTGGTCAATCGTTGCTAATGGGTCACTCAAGTTTACTTGCGAATGAAGTTGGTCAATCAGTAAATACCACCGGCCGTATCTATACGGAATTTGAAATTCTAGACAAGCACTTTCAAGAAGCTAATATTCTACTTCTTGGCAACAACACTTTTCCGATCTTTATGTCATCACGGGGTCGGTACGTTGAACGTACCTGCGATAAATTCAATCAACGTCACCATTTGCACAGTGATCATAAATATCTGATCAACCCTGGTGCAATTGGCCGTCCCATGGATGGACATGTGCTCAACAGTCGAGAGATGATGCCTTTCACCTACGCAATTCTGACAATTGAAGATAATGACGTCAGTGTTGTTTACTATCGCGTTCACTATGACCCGACTGAACACTTGAAGGCTATGACTGAAAAAGGTTTTCCGCCTGAGTTCATTCGTAAATTCACAGGTTAAAACAACTACAACGGATCTCACAAGGTCAACTTACCTGCCGAAGCTCAACAGAGCAAAGGCAGGTTTTTTATTTTCAGTTTTCGATGAATGTTTGATTATTCAAGGCCTGTGTTTTGTGTTTAATGTTACGTGTTATGTGTTACGTGTCTCGTGATAACGACTTGTCCACATTGCTCAACTAATTTAAAAAGGTTAGAATTAAATAAGAACAGCAATGGAGGAAGTTATGGATGCTGAACTAAAATCCCTTCAAAGTGCGGACTGTCCTTTGCATGGATGTCCAGGACTTCTAATGACCAATGGCAGTAAAAAGACATTACAATGCCATGTCTGCAAAACACCCATCTCTTCGGTTGAGGACTGGAGAGACAAAAGCTCCAATAGTACTCTTCACCAAACGAAAGAGGCTCGACTGAACCGACTAAACTACAAACGCCAACATTGGCTTCCTTAAACAAACACAAAGGCGTGAAACATCACGCCTTTTTTATTTATCAAAAAAACACCACGTTTTGTGATGTTTTCTTGGCAGGGGCGCCAGGACTTGAACCCGGTCTAAAGGTTTTGGAGACCCTTGTGCTACCATTGACACTACGCCCCCATAAGTGTGTAAACAGAATATCAAAAATTATTCATTTTTACAAGACTACATCGATAGAATCTTTTTGATATATTCTTCGAGATTATAATTCTTCACTTTTTCTAAACAACGCTCAGACATTTGTATGTACTCCTCCTCGGAAACTGAATCAACCTTAGCCAAAACCTGACTCAAAGAGCTTTTATCTTTTGCTTGAAAAAGCCAACCTGTCCGCTCAGGTTCAACCAATTCTCCAGCCCCACCAACATCCGCCACAATTACTGGCAAGCCATAGGCATAGGCTATGGAAATAACTGTTGGTGAATTCTCATAACAAAGACTCGGAACAATTAAATATGATGCCTGAGCAAAGACCTTTTCCAACTGCTCCTTTATTAATCGACCATGCAGTTGAACATTGCCTCTTTTTAAATCGGACTTCCCCAAACTTCCATCACCAACAATATGCAATTTACCTTTCTGGGGTTTTTCTTGCCAAAAATTTACCAGCCATTTAATTCCTTTATGTTTTTCCAATTGGCCGACAAATACATATTCTGAGTTTTTTTGACGCTCAAACTTTTTCTTTAAAACGGAATCTACTGGATTTCGAATAACCACTTTATGTGAATTAGCAAAAAACGACTTTTTTTCATAAAAGTGTAGTAACCACTTTGAAGGGCTTATCACAACATCGGGGCTGGCAAATAACCTACGACAAATACTGGTATATATATTAGCAAAGGGTCCTTTTACCATTAAACTATTTTCTTTGCCATGCAAAATCAAACCCGAAGGAACTGACAATTGAACATCATGCAAAACATGAAAATGCTTTATTTCCAACTTTTTGATTAACTTAGGTAGCAGAAAACTAATTCCCATTAAGTTGTGAGTGATAACCAATTCTGGTTTTTCGCGAATCAATATTTCTTTAACAACTTTGGAGGCCTTGAAATTGTAAAGATTAATTACTTGCCAAATTAATCGCAAAACAAAGTTATATTTCGACGCGTCAGTATAATAAAAAAGATTCAGGGGTCTGAATCGATAAATCTTAACTGAGTTTTCCTCACTAAAACTAGCCTCTTTATTAGGGTGAGTTGTAATTACAACAACTGAGTGCCCTGAACGTCGAAGGCCCAGCACTGTTTGCTCAACCACGACCTCTGCTCCACCTCTGGCGTATGGTTTATATAGATTGTTGATTAAGCAGATTTTCATCTTTTTATTTAAGCAACTTATAATAAATTTTTTCCAATTTATCAGTCACAACTGACCAACGATATTTCTTTTCTACTGATTCTAAACCACTTTTTCCAAAGCTTGTAATCTTGTCAGGATTTTGAAATAAGTAATTAATTTTATTTGCAATATCTCTGCTGTTCTTAGGTTCAACCAATATTCCATTGATGCCTACGTCAACTACCGATCGAACTCCTTTTAAATTTGAAGCAATTAAGGGTTTCCCACAAGCCATAGCTTCAATCAATACAATGCCAAAGGCCTCTGAACTGTTAATAGATGGTAAAATAAAAACGTCCCCTAAGTTAAAATACTTAACCATTAAACTAGGTTCAACATAACCTGAAAATTTGACTTGCTTCTCGAGTCCTAACCTTTTAGACAATTTTTCAAAGTCAGCCTTCAAGTTTCCACCACCAACAATTAAACATTTAATTTGTTCGTCTTCAATTTGAGAAAAAGCCTTAATTAGAAAGTTCACTCCCTTAAAATAGTGCGATGCCCCCAGCCCACCAACAAACAATACTATTTTATCATCCGCAGACAGTCCGTGCAATTTTAGTAATTCATGATCTTTTTGCTCTGGTTTAAACAACTTTGGAACCCCAAAAGGTATCTCAGCAAACTTATCTATATTTTTGAAATAAAAATCTTGAATTCTTGAATTTTCAACATAATCTTCCGAAGAAACAATTATTTTGTCAGCTGATGACAATATAAAATCTAGAAAAAAAGTTCGACAGAGAACTTCGTAAACCTTTCGCCAACCAGTAAGATTAACGTCCATGTGGTAAGTCAAAACCAATTTCATTTTTGAACCACGAAGCTTTTTCAGAATAGCTACAAAAACTGAACTACCAAACAATGGATAATGAAAATGAACAATATCAAAACTCCACAACCTCCATAATAGCTGGGGTAGAATTGCCCCAAGTCCAATCTTAATAGGAGTAAATAAGGTTTTTACTTTGTACTTTTTTTCACTGTTCTGTCCTTTGTGTTTAGGCACAAATACGGTGACATCATGCCCTCGTTTAATAAGTTGTTCAGCATAAGAGTGAGCAACCATAGCAATACCGCCAGCTCGAGGAGGCAAAAGACATACCACCTGGGCAATTTTCAATTTTGATTTATTCAATGATTCCATCTATTTGTTGATTATCATTTATTGCATTCTCTATTATAGCGTTTTGTATTACGTTGTCATTAGATTTTCGTTGATCCTTGATGTATAGTGGCTCACAGCTCTCGAAAAAATCATCCGCCAAGACTGTGCAAGTATTAATAAAGTATAGTGGCCGCTCTCCTTCAGTAATTGCAAGCTTCTGTTCATCAAAATAATGTTGAATAATACACTCACTTTGATCATTTTGTCTCAAAATTTTAATATAAGAATAAGTAATACTTGATTCACTTGTTGCTCCTCTATCACTTATTTCAAGTATGCTTTTTTGTTCACACTTTTCAAACGCTTCAGTAAAACATTTTTTAATTTGGTCATTTCCGCTTCCCTTGTATTCGTCCGGACCTAATCTTTCATACCAAATCCCACAACTCTTTTCTGGTGCATTATAAAAATGTTCGACTGGCATTGCTTCAACAAACCGAAAAGATTTCTCTAGTTGTAACTGAGATCCAGGATAAAGAAACTTCATGTATAAACCACCCAATACGATAGCAACAATTATAATTGACCAAACAATCTTACTGAACATAAACTACCAAATAATTATAAATTTCATAAACTTGAAATATAGGTCTGTAATTGGATTTCCAACCCATTTTAGCAAAGGATTATTAATCTCCATAAAATCCAAGCGCCCAACCAGCTTAGCAAACAATTCGCCATCTGACAATGCTCTCTTTTTATGCACTTGTTTTCGACGTTCAAATATATATTTCCAGGTTTTTGGCCTTAAAAAATAAAAATAAATCTTTAATTTACTGTAAAATGTGTTATTTAACACCGAGAAAAACAACAAGCCTAAATCCATAACTAACATTATAGGGAAAAGTAATAACAAGGTCAACCACTTATAATAAATTAACATTATTAAATAACGATTGCGTTCCATAAAGTAGAACATTCGAACACTGCGGGAAAATTCATATTTATGATAAACTATCGACTTGGTCGCTAAAACTATCTTATAACCAGCCAAACGAACTTTTAAACTGACGTCAATGTCATCATGATACATATATAGTTCTTCGTCATAACCAATAATTTTTTCTAGAACTTGTTTTTTTATTAAAAATGAACAACCGCTGGCATAACCAGGAATTTCCTTAACAGTAATTCCTGAATCATTAGGCCTATCAACTTCTCCATAACCATCAGTAAAACCAAATCCAAGATAATGCAATTTATTCCCTACAGAGTTGATCTTTGGCTGCTTCCATTCAGCTTCAGTTTCTGGATACAAAAATATTTTTGACTGTACCACTCCAATTTGACTATCATTCTCAGCAGCTTTGACTAATTCATTTAGCCAATCTTTACCAAACTTAGTATCCATGTTGGCAATGACCACATATTCACAGTCATCAAGTAAAGCTTGCTTTATTCCCACATTATTTGCGGCGGCGTAATTACCATCATAGCGAGGTAAAATTTTTGCCGTAGGATAGGCTTTACTTATAAAGAGCCTAGACTCCTGACTTGTTGCATTATCAACTATATAAACGTTAACAAATTGACTGTCATAGGTTTGACCCTCTATACTGGTCTGACATTCAGCCAAATACCGATTAACATAATCTTTGTAATTTACTAAAACAATACCAACCTTTTTCATATAACAATAAGATAAAGGAGTCGGAAGAAAGCTACAAAAGATAACAATAAAAATTTTATTATCTTTTTATTCTTCATTTTCCTTTGATTCAACTTGTTTAAATGCTTTTTCAATAGCAACTTGCTGAACCACTCGACTTAGTTTTTTTTCGTACCTTTGCAGTCGTAAATTATATTTGAAAACAATATAAAACAACAAAACAATTCCTAAATATATAAGTAAATCTACTCCCCGACCAACACCCAAAACAAAAGCGGCCCACGATAATAATTCCGGAAAGAAATTAATCACTCCTACTGCTCCCCAGAAAAATAGCCAAAGAATAAACAGCCAACTGGACATTTCCTTGTGCAACAATCTAATTACTGCCTTTATAACAACAACAATAATTATTATTAATATTAAAAATTGAAATAAAGTCATAATTTATTAAACAATTTAGCAATTAACAACCTCCACCCCATGCGCATTTGTGGTTTCACTGATTTATTACCAGTTGCCACAGAATATTCAACTTTTATGGGGACTTCTTCGAATCTTAATCTATTCTTTGCAATCAAACTTAAAATTTCACTACAGTGCGCAAAATCATCATGCTGCCAATCAATTTTTGAAATAATACTAGTTCTAAATGCCCTTAAACCACTTTGTGGATCAGTAAATTCTAATTGCAATAACTTTCGACTAAATATCTTGGCTAACCAAAGAATAATTCGTTTTTTTAATGGCAAGTTAGATTTGTGTTGCAAAAACCTAGAACCAATAACAACGTCCACATCTTCGTTCTCTAAAACCTTGAGCATAGTATCAATGTCCTCAATTCGGTGTTGACCATCAGCATCAAAATGAACAACTACATCAAAACCCAGACGCATAGCAATCTGAGTTCCAGTTCTGAGTGCAGCACCTTGCCCTAAATTGATTTGATGTTGTGCTACTATAATCGGTAATTCTTTTACTGTTCCCAATGTTTCATCATCACTACCATCATCAACTAAAATTACATTCTTAAATCCCGATTGTAACAACTTCGTCAGCACAACCTTAATTCTACCTCCTTCATTAAAAGCAGGAATTACGATACAACTTTTCATATATAAAAAATATAAATAGCAAGTGGTGAGTTTAAGCTCACTACTCGTATTTCTGTAAATTTAAGTGGACTTTAATAATGTAACAGTGTAGCAATTTAACAATTTAACTATATATCTGTACTAAATGTTAATAGATCCTTATGCGCACGTGTGTAGTCAACCGTTTTTTGTAAACCATCGCTCAAAGTAACCACTGGAATCCAACCAAGTTCTTCTCTAACCTTGGTGATATCAGGTAATGCTAATTCACGCATAAATTCTTTCTCTTCTTTAAATACAATTTTAGACTTTGAACTGGTAAGCTCAATTATCTTTTTTGCTACATCTACAAGTCTGTAAACGTCAGTACTACCAACATTAACTGGATCAAGCACCGGTGTTTCCATTATTTTTAGACAGCCCTCAACCACATCACTTACAAAACATAAAGATGTTTCAAATTTTTCATCTCCAAAAATAACTAAATCCTTATTTTCAAGTGCATTAGAAATAAAATCTGGTAGCATCTGATCATCATTTAATAACATTTTAGGCCCATAGGTCCTAAAAATTCGCACAATCCGAGCATCAACATTGTGAGCCTCTTGATAGGTTTTAACAATGGTCTCAGCATAACGCTTACCTTCATCGTAACTAGCCAATGGAGACAACATATCAGCTACCCCTCTGTAATCTTCCTTGACAAATTCACCTTTTTTTACATCTCCATAAACAACTGAAGAAGATGCTTGCAAAAACTTTGCTTGATATTTAACTGCCAACTCTAGAGCATTTACCAATCCAGTTGTTTGAGCTAGAACAGTATTGATCTTTAGCTTTTCGAAATTCTTAACAGACATTGGACAAGCAAAATTGTAAACTTCTTTGATTCCAAAAACCTTGATCTCAAACTGATCCAAGTCTTTATTGTTTTCCAAATCAAGGCCCTTTGTAAAATCATGGTTAACAAACTTAAAATTCGGTGAGCGTAAAAGATGATTAATATTACCTTCACCACTTGTGCTAAAATCATCAACACAAATCACATTAGCATCTGATAAAAGTCTTTCGCACAAATGCGAACCAATAAAACCAGCGCCACCTAACACAAGAACATTTTTTCTTTGAGCCATATAAAATCGAGTAATCAGTAATTTGTAACTAGTAATTAGTAATAATTAAAAATCACGCTCACTACTCACTCCGTATTAATTATATCTATATTTTATCGTAATTATCTTAATTTAGCAACTATTTATAAATCATTATAAACTCGCTTTTACTCTAAATTTTGCAATTTATAGAGCTTATACACACTGTCAATTTGACTCGGCTCAACCAACTTTAAGCCTAGTCCTTGAAGCTTTCTATCGTTAATGTAATCAATATCTTCTTCCCCAAGTAAATTTAAATAATAAACCGATTGTGCATTAATAACTTTCTTCAAATCAGTAAAAATCGTATAATCCAAATTAAAATCTATTACTCTATATTTTGGAAACAATAATTTATCTGTCCTATCAGTAATCACAATTGAATCTTCAAAAATCAAACCTTGAACTGTTCTCGCGCGATCATGATAACTTTGCAAAACTATTTTCTGATCAATCAAGCCATCACCTGGCGTTTGATAAACTAAAGCAAATGAATAACCTATCAAACAAAAAACAACTACCCCAACTATCAAATTGCTCCAGATCTTTTTCAAGGGAAGTTTATTAATTTGAACTAGTAAATATGCAATGAACGGAAGAATTATAATGTTCAAAGGCAACCAATAACGCATATATGAACTACCAATTGTATTATTTTCTAAAACCATTTTGTCTACAAACTGCCAGCTACCATAATAAATTATTAAAATGACAAAAACAACTAAACTGCCAATTAAATAAACTAACTGAGCTGTTACTTTTCTGTTTTTCAACCATTGCCTTAACCAAAAAATTAAACCGCAAATGAAAACTCCCACATATGGCCAAAACATCAAAACAAAATAGTTCATAATATTACCCAGAATTCTAGTTTCATAAAAACCAAACGGGATGAATAATAATTTCAAAAAACCAATTACACTGCCGGATTGTCCGATTTCAATTTCTGTTGGTAGCTTCGACAACAAGTCTAAGTTAGAAGTAGTATTAAAATAACCAAAACTGAACATTGAACCATAGGTTTGCCAGTTAAATCCCAGTAAAAGCGCAACTGGAACTATTCCACCAAGAATAAAGTACAACAATCGAGTCCAATTGAATTTGTTTTTATAAGCAATAGTTATAACTAAAAGTAATGCCAACACCCAGACCAATTCAGACAAACGCACAATTAAGGCTAAGCCAACAAGAAGACCACTTAATGCTGAATAATGCCATTTATATTTTTCCTCCCCTTGAAGAACAAAGTAATACAGACCAACAATAAGCAGGCTTGTAAAAAGAACGGTTGGCAACATTACCAAACTGGCATAATACCAAAACGAAGCTAGGCTAAATAACAAAATTGCCGACAAAAAGCCTGTTTGCTCATTAAAAATACGACTAATTAATTTATAAAAATAAAAAACTGCAATCACTGCAGCTAGTGGGGTTATAAATCGCACTAAGGTTAGTCCAATAATTTTACCAATCAATCCCAAGATTATAACAAACCCTAAAAATGAAACTGGTACCACATCACCGGAGTTAGGTAAAACATTGGCACTTCTCGGATGAATTATAGAACTTAACTCCTGATTTAAAGATTCAACTTTTTTAAAATTACCATTATCAACAAAATGCTCAATAAAATAATTATTAGCCATAGCATCTGGCCAACTAAATATTAGCTGTCCAGTTGATTCTTGTCCCGGCAAAGTTGCCGTAACCAAAAACCAGGAATATACAACAAAAAAAACAATTGTTAGAACAATTATAATTGATTTATAACTTATATATTTCCGTATATTCATATATGAATCATCATAGCAAATTTGGCGAAAAAATCAAAAGCGACCATAAGATGATCGCTTGTAATTTCTATGAAAATTCTGGGGGTCCGTGACCAGCTCCACCGAACATGCTTTCTTCAGTTAGTATACTACCCATAGCAGGGCCAATTGGATGACCTTCCTTGTCAAGCATTTGAAAGCAACCCAAGCAAACCTCCTTATCAATTTCAGGTGCACCCACCTCTGCGTAAAATGTTGCTTCAAATCCACAACCTTTACATTTCACATTTTTGCCAGGCCCGAGATTTTCACCAAATAAGCCTTTTTTCATAATTTGCTCCTTGTGATTTACCTGCATTCAAAGCATAGCAAAATCACTTCAATTTGACAATAAAAAAACTCTGCCTTGATATTATCAAGAACAGAGTTGTAAATTCATATCACTAAACGCTAATCACAATTTTTCCAGCTGTGACTTGACCATTTACCCATCGGTTATCACTTTTGTCCCAGCGCAAATTGTGTCTACGGAAAAATCGTTCATTTACAGCCTTTTCAACTCGGCCAACAAGGAATGTTGGGACTCTGTTGATTCGGCCACAGACCACAATCAAGTCAGCATCCTCAGGAACGTCCTCAGCCGAGGAAAATCGTTTGATGATGTCAGGCCTGATTGTTAGTACCTTCTGACTTCGCGGAAAAGCATAAAATTCCAATCGATTCATTTGCGTCAAACCTCCTTTGTTGGTTATTAATAACGCGTTAATAGAGTAACAAACAAGCCTCAATTTGTCAAGAGTAAACAAAAAATACAGCTTAATTTGCCATATTTTTTGCTTACTTTGTTTCTTTGTGCGAAGTATGAATTTTACATTTCTTGCAATATTTCTTCAGTATCAATTTTTCCTTTATCTTTTTCTTATTGCGTCGTGAATGATAATTTATACTTCGACACTCTGAACATTGTAATTTGATCAGATTGTCTTGTGACATAGATTGTTAATTATTTTATTATGCTAAAAGTGTAGCTTAATTCAAAAAGATTGTCAACCTCTTATTAACTGGCTGCGCCATTCGATATGTCCGTTGGAGCTTTACGCGAAAACGGAAGCTCCGACTCATGGAGGAGCGAAGTTACAGTTTCCTATTTTTTAATAAAACGTTTATTTGTAAATGCAATACCCGATGCAGTTTTAAGATATGTTTCGAAGTTCAAAGCCATTATTTTATCATCAAATGCACAATAAAATTTCAATTTCCAAGGTTTGTATTTATTCGTATATTTACTTCTTCCATCATTATGGTGCTTCAGTCTATCAAAAACACTAATTTCTGTAAATCCCTTATATAAATATCCATGATTTATACTTTCAATCAAATAAACAAAATAGGGTTTTTGCATATAGATACGGCCCTTCTTCGCGTTAAGCTACGAAGGACATTCTTCGCTTTTTTTACGGCTGCGCCATTCGAAGCTCCGACTCATGGAGGAGCGAAGAATGGAGCCGACGGAGGGACTCGAACCCACGACCAATAGTTTACAAAACTACTGCTCTACCAACTGAGCTACGTCGGCCTGTTTTTTGTAAATTGCAACAATCTCACGACCAATAGTTTATCTACCTACGTTAAAACTCCGGCAGACAGGCAAAACTACTGCTCTACCAACTGCTGCGTCCTCCGAAGCTTTATGCGAAGGCGGAAACTACGTCGGCGAAACTGTATGACGATAATAACAAATCAACTGTAAATAGTCAAGTGTGAATAAACCCTTTGAGAAAAGAAAAGGCAAGGATCGATTTAATCCTTGCCTTTGGGTTTATTTCCAGAAACGAACAAACAACTGACATTGATCATTTTTCAATTCACATTTATCCCAACAGTCAGTTCGCATTTTCTCAGCCGAACAAATACAGGTAGCCCGGTGAATATTTTCCGGGAGATCCCAGAAGTCTGGATTAGAAATCCCTAATCCTTCGTTCATCTTCATAACAATAGGATTAGTCGTAGTTGATAGAACATTCAAGTGTTCACTCTTTTCTATTAACTTCCTTTTTATCAAGATTCCCACACCGTGTCTTCTGTAATCAGGATGAACCCACATTGAGCCAGATTCATACCAATTCCCTTCAAGTGGCCACAATGTGATATGACCAATTATTTTCCGTCCATCAAAGGCAAGTACGGAAAGTCCCTTTAAATATTGTCTCATCAATGACCAGGGACCGTTCCAGAGCAAATGCTTTTCGTGGTAAAAATAGTGAGACAGAATTATGAAGTTTAACATCAGTTCAACAAAGCCACACTTTTTCTCATGATTCACGTAACTGATTCTCATCTTACACCTCCAAGTAAACGCAAAAGTCGAGCAACGGCTCGACTTTTGCAATAAAAAGCTGAACCGTTATTCACGTCTTTTTACTTTTTAAAGTTGTACTAGTAATACTCATTGATTTTCTTTTATTAGTTTTTCATAACACTCCACCATTTTGTCCAACAAATTGATTTCACAATATTCATCGGCCATATGAGCCTGGCTTAGATTTCCTGGCCCCCAAATTAAACAATCTCCCCATTTCTTAAATAAGCCTGCCTGTGTCCATCCCGGCGTGACCTTCAGGTCATAACCGCCCAAAACTTCTTGTGAAATTTTTTGTGATTGATTAAACAAGGGGCTTTCCTTATTTAATAAATTTGGTTCACCAAAAAAACTTATTTCTACTTGAACTTGAGAATCCACTTTTGTCAAAAGACTTATAATATCTTGCACAACAGACTCAATGTCTTCACTTGGTAAAATACGTCTATTGATAACAAAATTACATTCATCGGGAATAACATTTGAAGCACTGCCACCCTGAATCATACATACTGCTTGAGTAGGAAAGCCAAATAATTCGTCCTCATTTTTTTCCAAATTCATTTCGTATTCTTCAAGCTTTTTAAATGCTTGAAAAGCTTTGTGAATAGCATTACTTTCTAAATTCTTTTTGTAACTTGTTCTACTAGAGTGAGAGGCTTGACCTGTGAATTTAACTTTAACCTCTATTACCCCCTTTTGGCCTATTTCCAAAGCACCACCAGTTGGCTCACAAATTACTATTTTTGCATCAGAAAAACTTAGTCTTTTCATGAACTCCTTTCCTCCTGCACAGCCGGCTTCTTCATCTGCATCAAACAAGAATACAATATCTTGTTTTGGTGTCTCCTTGATTGATTTGGCAGCTTGGATCATACAGGCCAATCCCGCTTTCATATCACTTGAGCCTAAGCCATAAACCTTGCCATCCTTCTCAATTGGATTAAACGGATCCATTGTCCATTTGTTTGAAACTGGCACAGTATCTGTATGTCCACTGAAAATTATTGGTTCGTTCGAACTCTGTCCGGCAATTTTAATTTCTAAATTATACAAATCTAAATCTCCTTTTTTTATCGGCGTTACTGTACACAACTTTTTTGGAAACAAAGATACAATAAAATCTACAATTTGTTTATTGCTTTTTATTCCCTGTGAATCAATACAGATTAATTTTTTCAATAATTGTAATGTTGTCATATTTAATATAATTATTTTTATTAGGGGCGGAGACAATGTTATTGTCTCCGCCTGTTTATTTTTCAAAGAAACTTTAGCCAAGCTACTTCGGCAACACGTAATAGAAGCAATGGCAATCTGGAAAATCACTCTCTTCCAAGCAATTCACACAAGATTCACGTAATTCCATTGGCATTGTCAGCTTGTTCGCACTTACAAAGCCATTCCGCTCGACGATATTCACAGAATACTCGTTGGGCAAAGAAACTACTGACTTGTCTGGAAACGTTTTTAAAGCTGACTGAAGCACAAAGAAACGTAGCTTCGTAGCCAAACCTTTTCCACGGAATTCATGCTTTACTACCAAGCTCATCATTTCAACGCAACTGTTCCACACTTTAAATGAACTATAGGCAACCAGTTCACTGTCAACAAACAATAATCCAGCTTGCGCATTGAGGAATTCTTTTAGTAATTCTTCCATACTTTTGTAAGCAACCAGACTGTTACGGTTCTCCGTGAATAGCAGTTCATAAACAGTTTTCAGGTGACAAAAATCTTCTTCGCCAGACATCTTCATTTTTACATTCATGTGTTCTCCTTTGAAATAATTAGCAATCCGATGGACTGCTTAATATTTTTAAAGAATATTCAAAACACAAAGCAAACCACCGAAATGTAAAGGGTGCGTCTGTATGAATGGAAATTTTTGAATAAATTCAACATATCAACAAAAAAACAGTCCTAATGGACTGTTCTATATTTTAAATTCTATTACTTATTAAAATAAATACAAACAGCCCGTAAGAATAAACTTACGATAATGATTTTTTCTCATTTTTTGGCTGTATGTGTTCATATTTTTACTTTTGCATATATTATGACGTCAATCAAACGACTTTGTTACATCCATTCAACCAAAA
The DNA here is from genome assembly GCA_018674305.1 of Candidatus Falkowbacteria bacterium. NCBI lineage: Bacteria > Candidatus Falkowiibacteriota > Candidatus Falkowiibacteriota bacterium. The sequence goes on from JABHAL010000015.1 coordinate 96,990, forward strand.
AGAAGCATCAATGATGCTTCTTGTGTTATGAACTAAAACTTTTCTTTAAGTAGCTCTATGCTACGCTTCAGTTCCACAACCACGCTACTGTCCGGTCTTTTACGGTAAAAGTATGGAGGTCGTTGCAGGTCCTTGATCCTGACTTGAACTGGCACTTTAGTAATGCGCTGAGTTTCTGCCTCTATAGCTTTGTAAAGAACAATTGTCTGCTCTAAACAAAATAATGAGAAATCTTTTGCTGCCTCTGGTGGAATATTTGCCCATGAAATTGGATCACCCAATGGTAAAACATATGGAGCGCCGTAGTTACCTTGCATCGGAATTGAGTAATAGTATTCCCTCATTACCTCAGAGGAAAATCTATTATCAAGCGACTCACCCACTGTTCTTCCCGAGCAACCAATTCCTGGATAAAAGTCTCTTTCACTGACCCAGTCAATTACATCTTCCTTGACAAATTTCTCTGCCCAGAAATACGGACGGTCCAGTGTAACACACTCAGACTCATCTGCTGGCCGGATCTCAATACCTACAATAAACATTTCAACTTGGATACCGATACTACTTAAGAGTTTTTGTGCGGCTATCAAAGACTGCCGGGTCCATGTACCGTCATCAACAAGAACTACTCTTTTGTTGATCATCCTTTTAATGCGACCCTGATTAGCAATACGATCTAACTGAGAAGCAATTGTCAGGTTGGAATTTCGAGGGCCATGACCTAAATCTGTCCAACCTGCAGTCCAATTATCTTCTGCTTGATGTTTTGACCACTTTACTACACGATTGACATCAAAATGAATATCTGCAATTCCTTGCTCTACATAAACCTGGTCCAACGAAATAACCGGAATATCTTTTGAATTTTCACTAATCAACATCATTATTCCAGTTTTGACATACTCATAGCGAGAAAGATGTACTCTCTGCTCTGGCTCTGGAAAAATCTCTTTCAATTTACTCAACAACCGAGCTTGATGCTTTTGAAAGAACTGTCGCTCTGGCACGTAAAAAGGCCCAGCTTCACCAAGCCATCGACTTACAATTACTCGCAAATCTCCTGAAACAATGTAAGTCCTACCTCCTGGTTGCTTACTGACCGCACCTTGTTTCATGGCACCTCCACCTTGTTTTTGGTTAAAGAACTATTCAACTTCCCTTATTATATAAAAAATATACTTACTGTTTTTATTACTTTACTAATCCATCAATTTTTAATAATATTTCCTCTACACCTTTTGTAATTTCCTCACGAGCAATAAAATCAGCTACTTCTTTGGCTTCTATGCTGGCATTGCCAACCACAAAGAGATAATCGATTTCACTTCTCATTGGATTATCCATCGCATCATCCGTAATTACAACTTTAATGTGCTTTGGATACTGTCTTGCTAGCTCACGAAATGCTGCTACCTTGTTATATTCAGTTGGACAAACAAGCAAATTCGCAAACGGCTTTGTATATTCAGACTTAAATTTTAAATTGTTTTCAAAGATTTCTTTCTTAACATGTTCATGAAATTCTTTAGCCTTATCTAGGTCCGCCACAAACTTATTGTCTTCAATTCTTTTTACATGAATACTGATCGTAAAACGCCTAAACTCATTCATAATAAAGACATACTTTTTATCTTGTGGAATCTCCTGAACGTCAATATGTTTGTTAATATCCGTTGTATCTCCTTCGAAAAATAATGCGTCTGGATAATGTTTTTCAATTATGCAGTGTATCAAGTGTTGGACTTTTTGCAATTGCTCTTTTGTTTCCAAGCTAACCAAATCGTTAACAGCGCCTGTTTCTTGATTATAAATAAAACAACCATTTTCAGCTATCATCGGACCACGCAAACTAAATATTTTTGCAACATGCATTAAATCTTCTTGCGACCGATTTGAATTCAACAAAAAAGTATGACCCTCATCTTCAAGTTGGTCGATTACAGAATTGATAGTTGGGGAAGTTGATCTATACTTTGTATCTAGCAACGTCCCATTTACATCTAAAGTTATTAAATATTTACGCATATGTTTGTATTTTCATTTAATCACATCCATAGAATTTGTCAAGTCATTAAATAAAAAATGGCTCTGTTCTCTATATGTCAAAACCAAATTATATATACCCTTGCTCGCCTACCGAAGATTTATCGAAGGTAAGTAATTTTACTTAAATTTTAGAATTTCCTCTGCTACTTCTTTCACATCAAACAATTTTTGATCACCTGTCTTCATATTACGAAGCATAACCTTTTCGGACTTAATTTCATCTTCTCCTAGAATTATTACCCATGGTATTTTATAAGTATTTGCATATTCCATTCCCTTTTTGAACTTTTTATTTACATAACTGATATCTGTATTTACATCTAACGCTCTTAATGTTTTTGCTATTTTTAGGGCTGGTTTAATAAAATCGTCTTTCATTGGCACAATGTAAACATCAACTACACTTGCTTGCATTTCTTTATTTTCTGACAAACTTAAAGCATCAAATATTGTTTCTAGTCCAAAGCTGATACCTACAGAAGGATAAACTTTTCCATCCTCCAGAAAACCACCAATCATGCTATCATAACGACCACCACCACAAACAGATGAACTGAACTTAGTTTTATCTTCTAAATATACTTCAAAAACATTTCCAGTGTAATAAGCCAACCCTCTAGCTAAACTCGGAACAAAATTAATATTAGAACCATCTAATACATTTTCCAAAACTTGTCTCACTTCAGAAATACCTTCATTATCTCCAATTTTTGTCTCTAATTTTTCAAGTAATTCCTTGTTATTACCTTTTAAAGTGATTAATTCTAAAACTGTAGCAACATTTTCTTTTGCAATACCTTTGTTTTCAAGTTCAACTTGGACTCCCTTTCTTCCCACCTTATCAAGCTTATCAATAGAAATAATTACCGACACTTGATCTGCATCAGCTATGCCAGCGTAATTAAGAATAGCGTTCAATATTTTTCGATTGTTTATCTGAACTTCAACTGCGATTCCAAGTTTAACAAAAGCCTCACTTACGAGCTGTAAAATCTCAGCATCAAGAAACAAATCCGGCTCACCCACTACATCAACATCACATTGCCAAAATTCACGATAACGACCAAGTTTGATTGGACCATCACGATAAACTTGGCCAATTTGATAACGTTTGAATGGCTTTTTAAATTGTGGATTCATGCCTACAAAACGAGCAAAGGGCACAGTAAACTCCGTACGTAAAACTAAATCTCGAAGGCCCTGATCTTTCAACTTAAAAGTTTCTTTCATGGCATCTGACTCTTCGCCAATTCCAAACTTAGACGCAAATAGATCGCTGCGCTCAATGATTGGCGTTTCTATTGGATTAAAACCAAAAGATTCAAATACTTGCTGCAAAGTTTGAACGATTTTATTGCGAGCAATTTTTTCTTTCGGGCCAAAATCTCTAACACCTTTAGCACGTTGTAGAATTTCTGATTTCATATGTGTCTCTAAATTCGATACTCTAATTTAGAGTTTTCATATTATCCTATTTTTTAAGACTCAATGTCATTCTTCGCATAAAGCTTCGAACGACATTCTTCGCTTTTTATAATGGCTGTGCCATTCGTAGCTCCGACTAATCAAGTACGGAGCGAAGAATGGGGTGAGCGACGGGACTTGCCCGGCATTCGCCGGGCAGCCGGCGCATGCCGGCTGAACCCATATCAACTCTCTACGGAATTCAGCTATATACTTTCATTTTATTATTTTATGGGGTGAGCGACGGGACTTGAACCCGCGGCCACTAGCGCCACAAGCTAGTGCTCTACCAACTGAGCTACGCCCACCATAATAAATACAATTAACTAAGTTTAACAAACCGACGACGGGACTACGCCCACCATAAACTTATATAATCAACAAAAGCCAGCTTTTGCTGGCCAATTTTAACTAAATTAAAACTAGAACCAGCTTTACTGACTTAAATGGTGATGATGAATTGTGTTCATTTGTTTCATACATACACATTATACTTGTATCTTTGGATTTTGTCAATACTACATAAAAAGCGAATCATCCAGATAAGGCAAGTCGAATATATGTTTTTTTCGTTCTTCTTTGTACTTACTGTGATCAAGTTTATTTTTCCTGACCAAATCTATCATAAATCGACGACCCAAATATGGAGGCATTATCACGTATGTAGCTCCGGCTTTGTAAAGTTTCTCTGCGTGATTAGGCCTATTGGCAATACATAAAACATTAATTCTTGAATGTGCTCTCTTAACATGCGAAATCAAGGTCATATTCACATCAAGCTCTGGAATTGTAGAAATAACTAGCTTAGTTCCTGTTAAGTTCAAATTATCTATTAAATCAGGATCATCAGCTGAACTATATAAACATGGAATGTTTTTTTCTGTTAAAACCTTAATCACTTCTGGGTCATGATCAACTACTAAATAACTAATTTTCATATTCTTGAGTTGTCGAACCAAGCCACCACCTAAACGATGTGAACCAAATAAAATAACTTGATATTCTTGAGGATTTTCAGATGTAATTTTTTTTCTATCGGTATCAGGAAATATCTTATGTAAAAATTTATAAAACACTTTATATATCTGGTGATTATATGTGATGTAATAAGTAGAAACAGTAATTGTAATGATTCCCACAATGGTTGCAGGCCCAAGTATTTCTTTTGGCAAATGACCAAGTCCGACGCCCATTCCAATTATAATCAATGAAAACTCACTAATCTGTGATACCGTAAGTCCAGCAAAAAAACTGGTTTTCAATGTATACTTCAGCCAACGCATAACTAGAATCATAATAATTGGATTACCAACTAAAACAAATAAAGAAAATATTACAATAAAACCAAGTGAACTTTGAATTTCACCCAGATGAATATTTGCACCTAAAAACACAAAGAAAATTATCAAGAAAAAATCCCTTAAAGATTGAATCCTAAAAGCAATTTCTCGTTGATAAGGCGATACTGAAAGTATTACTCCCGCCACCAGAGCACCCAACTCTAATGAAAAACCTAATTTAAAGAACACTGAAGCAATTGCAAAACAAATTCCTATCGAAAAGATAAAAAGCATTTCCTTGTTTTCAGCAAAGATCCTGTCAACGTGCGGAATTACAAACTTCAGCAAAACATAAATACAAACTGCGACTATGGCCATTTTTCCTAGCAAAGTAAAAATCGTTGTCATCCACCCACCTTCTCCCATTGTACTTGAAGCAGATAAAATAATAAAAAATATCATGGCGACTAAATCTTGAACTAATAAAAATCCAATTGTAATCCTACCATAAAGAGTATCTTGTTCCTGTTTGTTATAAAGTAATCTTAAAATAATAATTGTACTACTTAAGGCAAAAGCTAATGACACATAAAAAGCTACAATAGGCGTTAATCCCAAAAATTTAGCAATAAAAAAACCACCAACAGTGGTAAATAAAATTTGTGCCAAACCTGTAATAACAGCGACTTTACCTACATCCTTAATTACTTTTGGTTTCAACCCTAGACCAACAATAAACAATAGCAATGCTACGCCAATATGTGAAAACGCTTCTAATGCTCCGCCTTCAGGAATAAAACCAGTCACTGACGGACCAACGATTATTCCCGTTATTATATAACCAACAATCAATGGTTGCCGGAGAAGTTTCATTACTAAAGACACTATTAAAGCAATGCCAAGCACTACTCCAAGCTGTATAAAGACATCTGTCATTTGTTTTTGTTTTTTTTATTTGTTTTACAAAATTATTATACCAGATTTTATAGAAATCGGAAAATAAAAAAGCACCTGTTTATTAACAGGCGCTTATATACGCACTACTCTCTTTTATCCTGATCGCAATTCTTGACACTTAGAACATCGTGATTCTCTAGTGCTTTGAACAAACCAGTCTTTACACATGTTACATTGGGCTATATGTTTTTCACATTCAGGACACCGGGAATACCCTCGCCAAATCAATTTATTACAACTAGGACAATGCATTTTTGCCAATAGTTGTTTGCATTTAGTACAGCGGAGAGCTTCTGTATAATTCTGATGCCCGCACCCTGGGCACGCTTTTTTTGCCAGCGAACCACTACAGTTCGGACAATCCTGATTTTTGTCCTCTTTCCTTTTGAAGATTTGTGTTTGACAATACGGACAAATACTTAGGGACTTCTCACAATGCGGACAGTTTTTGATCTTCATTTCACAAATAATACATTGTGAAGAATTTTTATAAATCAAGTTCCGATTACCAGACTTATCGAGACAGTCTTTATTTGGACATTGAATAACCTGCAAAGGTTTACCGCAACGAGTGCATTTCTTCAAATTCGAATACACACTACTCCTGCAAAATGGACAAGTAACCAACTTCAAACTCTTGGCACAAACAGGACATCGTGGATCTTCCTGCTCATAGCAAGAAGCCTCAATCAGATTTTCACAATGATGACAGGTCTTGAGTTTCTTTTCACAGAAAACACATTTTGAACTGCCGGCGTAAATCCGATTGGGTTTACCAAGATGATCCACACACTTGTCGTTTGGGCAACTAATCATCAACAAGTTTTTACCACAACGAACACACGCTTCCATATCCAGATAAGTTTCTGAATTGCACTCTGGACAGATACTTTTGTGCAAACTGCGCCCACATTGTTCATGTGGGCAATATGGATACTCCTGATCAAACAAGCTTTTCAGAATAAAACGATCACAATGAGGACAACGCGCCAGCTTCTCCTGACAATGATTACAAACTTCTGCATCAACTGCAACTTCCTGACTACAATTGGGACACAAGAAAATCAAACCTTGTCGAATTTCCTCCGCCTGTCTGGCAATCGCCTCTTTGCGTCGTTTTCGTGCTTCTTCTTCCTCGCGTTTTCGTCCAGCAATTTCTGCCAATCTTTTTTTCTCAGTAGCTGCTGTTTCTTTTAGCTTTCTTTGCTCAACCTTCCTTGCCTGTTCTACTTTTCTTTCTTGTTCAGCTTCAGATAGCCGTCGTTGATTTTCCTCAGCTTCTACTTTTTCTTCTTCGGTCATTTGTGGTGGCGGGAACTTGACTTTGTCTCTCAAGCTCGAGGGAATCACCGATGAATGTGAAAGTGAAATATCAGAGTCACCCTCTTTCACGGCCTGTTTCCAGACATCAACCGCCGAAGAATCCAGCTTAGCAATCAGAGTAAGCTGGCCTTTATTCAAATAACCTGCACGACATTTAAGAAAAGCATCAGGACCAATACAAAGAAATACTACATCCCGTGTGAAAGATGTTGACACAAATTCCTCAACTGAGATTAATGAAACTGGTTCCGCACTAATAGGTGCAAGGTTCAATCCCAACACCTGCTTCGATACTTGCACAAGTTTCATCAAACTTTGGCTAGTTAACTTAGTCTCCATCAAACGCCTCCTTGCGTAAAAATAGCAAAAACAATTGTAACGAACACACAACAAAGGAGTTTACCATGTATACGGGTTTTGTCAAGCAGTAAATCACGGAAAACACAACTCTGTTATCTGCTTTGTAATTCTGTAGTTTCGTGAATAAAAAAGCAGCCCCTGTATTACAGAAGCTGCTGTGTTTATTATTTATTCAATGCAATCATTGCACTTGATGGTACGCCCATCTGAAACCATCAAGGTTTTGCACTTAATGCAATTACGTAATGACTTATTACACACTGGACAAGTTGTTAGTCCAACGTAGAGTTGAGTTGTATGCTCATAATCATCATCCAAGCAACAATCATCAGCAGGACAGTCAACCAGAGTTAGACTTTCACCACACTTGGGACATTCATCCAATTCTGCACAAATGTCAGCGTGACAATATGGACAAGGCATTTCTATTAAAGCCTTTTCACAGTGCTGACAAGTTTTGCCAGCTGAGGTCATCGCCTGACAGTGAGGGCATTCAACTAGCTTTTCTTTACACCAAGGACACTGTTCCTTCCCTTTATATACTGACAGGGGCTCACTATTATAATCGGCGCAATACTCATTTGGACAATCGAAGCTTTCTAACGCTTTGTCGCAACTAGGACAAAGACTTAACCCCGAAGCAATTTCAACATGACAATGAGGACAGTTCACCTTCATCTGCAAAGTGTCACACTTACTACAATAACAATCTTCATTTTCAATTTCCTGCGAATCAACATGCCCTTTTAGCAACATACTGAAACAATTCGGATTGATACATTCAACAAAGGTCCCTACGCAATATGGACACTGCGTCAATCCAACATACAAAATTTCTTCAGTATTAAGTTCGCAGTCTACATTGGGACAATCAGTCCTGATCAACGCTTTGCTGCATTTTGGACATTCTTGCAAACCAGCAGCGATTTCTTTATTACAATGAGGGCACTCTACTTGCAAGAACGAACCTCCGCACTTATCGCAACTGGAATTGTGAGCTTCATCTTCATCCCAACCTTCTTGAACTGAACCACAATTGGGGCACTCACCCACATTTTCTTCACAAGCAGGGCACTCTTCTAGTCCTTTATAAAACCGCATCTCACAATCTTCATGTGGGCAACTTACCATTTCCAACTTTTCATCACAATTGGAACACTCATCCAAGTCTGATAGAATGCCAAGTTCGCAATGTGGACAAGGTATTTCATTGTAGTTTTTTTCACAATGAACACAAATGGAATCTTCAAAATCACGATCCTCATTCCATACACCACAATGATCACACTTCACAATTGTTTCCGAGCAATATGGGCATTCGTCATCTTCCATATAACTTTCACGAAAATATTTTTTGCACTCTGGACATTTTACTTCCGGGCCATCCTCATGTTCATCTTTTGAATCGAGATGAGTTGATTGACTCGACTCTTCCTCAGATTCAACCTTATCCTCAACAAATTTGTGTTCGCAATGCAAGCATTGCTTATGGCCAGCATAATTGAACTGACCACAATGATCACATTCTTCAACTTCAAACTTGTGATGACACCGACTACAATATTGCTCGCCGACTTCTTCAACCAACAAGCAATGCGGACAAACTGAAACGTCAATTGTATTCTGACGTGTGATGAGAATGAATGGAGTAATTTGAACACATTCGACGACAGCTTCTTCTTCCTTAGATGGATATTCAATCACAGATTGGCTTACTTCAGGCTCAACCTCTTTTGGTGTAACAACATAAGGTTCTTCGTCCACAGATGGATATTCAATCACAGATTGGCCTACTTCAGGCTCAACCTCTTTTGGTGTGATTACATAAGGTTCATCACCCGCATCAGAAGATTCATCTTCTTCTAATTCAGCCTCTTTTACCAAATCATCTAGATCAAGTTCATCCAAATGTGCAGCATCTTTATCCGCCTCTTCAGTCTCACTTACTGAATCAGATTGTTCCACAACCTCAGGCTTTTCGCACAGAAGATCTGTAGGAATAGTTGATGATGCGTCGAAGAACACGTCTCTACAAAGTTGCTTCATCAAGAAAATCCAACGCTGTCGTTCTTCATGACTAAGCTCAGCAATTATCTTGATTTGACCACGACTTGCGTAAGTTGGTTTTACAAGCAAAAAAGCGTTGTAGCCAAGAAAAATATAAAATTCACTTGGCATGGAATCTTCATCTCCAAAATCGGCAGCCTGCTCAAGCACATTCTGCCTGGCTGGCATCACAGCAGCATCAAAGATATACAGCTCTCGTGTTTTCTGAAGAACCACATTTAGCAATTCCAAACTTACATTCCCACTCATTGATGCCTCCTTGTGTTATAACCGAAACAAAATTGTTAAAGGGCCAATTAATGAAATATATTATCACAATTACAAATTTTGTCAATAAAAAAGCCAGGATCTTTCAATCCCGACCTTTTGACTAAAATTAAACAATATTAAGTCTTTTCAACTTGTATAGTCTGAGTAGGATAAGCAAATTCGATTTTTTCTTGTTCGAAAGCTTTGAATATTTGTAAATTAATTTCTTGATTTTTGTCCATGTAATCTGCATATTCAGTAGATTTAACAAAATATACTAATTCAAAATTCAAGCTAAAGTCTCCATAATTAGCAAAATGACAACGATCAAATTCAACTCCTTCAATCTCCTTAACTATTTTTTTAATGATTCGAGGAATGGATTTTAACTTAGTAAATGACAATCCATAAACAACCCCCAAAGAAGTAACCACTCTACGCTGTTCTAATTTTTTAAAATTTTGAACTCTAGCAGTTGTTAATTCTCGATTAGACACAACTAATTCTTCACCTTGCAAAGTTCGTATGCGAGTTGTTTTCATACCGATGCGCTCTACAGTTCCAGAATCTGTTCCAACCGTAATAAAATCACCTGGCTGAAATGGTTTATCAACATACAATGAAAATGAACTAAATATATCTGTCAAAATATTTTGTAAAGCCAAGGCAATAGCAATCCCACCAATCCCCAAACTAGCAATCAAAGATGTAACATTAATCCCTAGATTAGAAAGAATCATAATTAAGGCTATGGCCCACAACACGAACTTTACTATCATGCTGGCAGCTCGGAGCATAGACTGAGAATGCTTTTTTTCGCCTTGTGAATCTTTATTTTTTTCTAAATATTTACTGATAAAATAATCCACAAATCGAGTCACGGCTTGAACAACCTCATAAACAACAGCGATTAAGATAATTACTGTTAAAACCTTACCAACCAATTCAGGGAATGATAAATATTTAATAGCGAAATATAAGGCCACAAAGAAATAAAACGGTGGCTTTATTTTTGAAAAAATAGCAATCATCGCATCATCCAGATCATTCTTGGTTTTGCCGGCAATTTTTTTCAATCGCGATAAAATGATAACTTGGAATAATTTTAACAAAAATATTAAGCCTACGAAAATAATAATTGCAATCAACCAACTGTAAAAAGTATTTTCCAAAAAGCTGAAATTTTTGAGAAATTCTAAACTTGAAAACTCTAACATAAAAATATATATTAATTATAACTGTAGTCAATATAACACATTTGTTGTCGTTTTGAAACCCTTTATCTTTTCTGTGGTTATGCTATGCTTTAAATATAATAATACAAATTTATGTTTGAGAAAAAACAAATCAATGTGTTTAGTTTCGCTCTAGCAATTGGCATGACTTGTGCTATTTGGGCGCTTTTGCTTGGTTTAATAGCCTGGCTCTTTGACTACGGTACACAACTCGTGCAAATATTTTCAACTCTCTACGTAGGCTATGCTCCAACTTTCGTTGGTAGTATTATTGGTGCACTTTGGGCATTTGTTGACTGTTTCATTGGCGGCGCAATAGTTGCCTGGTTGTACAACCTCTTTAGCAAGAGAATAAAAGCTTAAATTATTTGCTTTCTGTTAATAAGCCGCCAATTGTGTGGCTTATTTTACTTATCTTTACAAAGTTAATTATTTACTGTAAATTAGTATATTAAATGATCTTTAACAAGGAGGCTCCAAATGACAGCCAGAAAAAACGACAAAGGTAGCAATACTGGAACAAAAAATTCCAAAACTGCTCCCCCAGTGCCAAACGCTCGTAGCGTTGATGCGATGGGTGAAATTTTACTACGAGAGCAGGTTGTATCGATCGAACAACTTGATCAAGCCAGAGGTGAAATCGCCAAACAAGGTGGAACACTGCAAAGAGCTTTATCAGGGTTAGGACACCTGTCTGAAACTGACTATGTCAAGCAGATTGCCAAAAGATTTGGTGTGGCCTCGGTGGACATTGATCAAATTGCCATCCCAGAAGATGTTCTGAAGGTTTTTTCAAAACGTGATGCAGTCCGCTTTGGTATTGTCCCAATTGAAATACAAAAAGACACTCTCTCCATTGTCACTGCTGACCCAGCTGCATCTCTGTACCTCATGGACGATTTTAAACATATGACTGGCTTCAAAAAAGTTGAAGTTCTGGTTACCACTGAATCACAATTGGAATCTGCTCTTAATGAATTTTACAAAGAAGACACACTGACTGATGTTTTAGAAAACTCCGACCTGTCAACTGAAGACATTCGGATATTAAGAGAAGAAGATACTATTGACATGCAACAACTGGAATCAGAATCTGGTGAGGAAAAAGTTGTCCGCTTTGTAAATTTGATTCTTTACGATGCCATCATGAAAGGCGCTTCAGATATTCACATTGAGAGTTATGAAAAATCTTACCGCGTCCGTTACCGAATCGACGGAGTTCTTTCAGAGGCGGTTGCTCCGGAAAGCAGAATTCGTAATGCCGTTGTCTCTAGAATCAAAATTATGAGCGACCTGGACATTTCCGAACGCCGACTTCCACAAGATGGAAGGATTAAACTAAAAATCGGTGACACCAAGGATGTAGATTTTCGCGTTTCAGTTTTACCAACAACCAATGGTGAACACATTGTCCTTCGAATTCTAGACAAAAGTGCTCTAAAGCTAGACATGACAAAGCTTGGCTTCAACGCTGGGCAATTCGAAGAATTTCAACAAGCTGTTAAGCAACCTTGGGGCATGGTATTGGTAACTGGGCCAACCGGGTCAGGCAAAACCACCACCCTTTACAGTGCTCTGATGGAATTGAACAAATCAACAGACAAAATTCTAACCGCTGAAGACCCAGTTGAAATTACTGTTGAAGGAATTAGTCAGGTTCACATCAATGATGAAATCGGACTAAACTTTGCAGCCGCGCTTAGATCATTTCTACGACAAGATCCGGACATTATCATGGTTGGCGAAATTCGCGATTTTGAAACGGCAGAGATTGCCATTAAAGCAGCCTTGACTGGTCACTTGGTACTGTCAACATTACACACCAATGATGCCCCTTCAACAATCAATCGTCTATTAAACATGGGAGTAGAACCGTTTTTGGTGACTTCTGCCATCAACTTAATCGCAGCACAAAGACTGGTTAGGGTTATTTGCAAGGCATGCAAGGAACCTCTGCCTGTTTCTGCTGACAGGCTACTTGAACTCGGTTTACCGGAAGACAAAATTACTGATGCCTGTCTATATCACGGCGTTGGTTGTAAGCGTTGTAATAACACAGGATACAAAGGCCGGATAGGTTTATATGAACTTATGTCCATGGGAGATAAAATTAGAGAATGCGTTCTCCAAGGCTATTCTGCTATGGAAATCCGACGCGAGGCAACTCGACTCGGTATGCAACCACTTCGAGAATCAGGCATTGATAAAATGCTAGAAGGTGTAACCACACTTGAGGAAATTTTAAGAGTTACTCGTAAGTAAACAAAAACCCGTAAGTTATCGAACTTACGGGTTTATTTTTTAACGCATACGCCTGATTGCTTCTTCCACAAAAGCAGATCTCTCAGGTTTTACAAAACTAATGTGGGCAGCAATTTGCGAATCTTTCCACCTTTCTACAGTAAATGTCAATCCATTTGAAAGGGCAGACAAATACTCGCTGTCAATTTGCCCAATGTCACCTGTCAAAATTATCTTTGAGTCATGTCCCAAACGGGTAACTGCAGTTGTAATTTCGTGCGGTGTCATATTTTGAACTTCATCAAGAATCAGAATGGTATTATTGACAGTTTTTCCACGAACGTGGATCAAAGGTTCTACAGACAAAATATGTTGTGTGATTTGAGCTCTAACGTAGTCAATCACAGCTGAACCATTTTGAATATCTCTGTCTGTAACCAACAAGGAGTAAGCATCAATAATAGGTCTTGCCCAAGGTTCAAACTTTTCTTCTAACGTGCCAGGATAGTAACCCAGCTCTTTCTCGCCAACAACCGTAATTGGACGCCATACTAGAATCTTGTCGAATTCATTATCTGCACTCTCAACAAGTCTCTTGCCAGCCAGCAAGGCCATCAAGGTTTTTCCTGTTCCAGCTGGACCCAGCAAAGTAACCATAGTGGCAGTCGACTCCATCAAGAGAGCGAGAGCTAAGGCTTGTTCATTATTAACTGGTTTAATTCTTCTTTTCCAGTTACCAGTTTTAGCGTGAGGTCCTTTAACAAAATGAACCTTGCCTGTACTGGTCCGATAAATACCTAATGAGGTTTTTGGAGTATCTTTTACTGTCCAATGAAAAACAAATCCAGTGTTTGGATTCACTTCTAACTGACCTAATTCCTCGGACAATTCACTAAGAAGAACTCCGTCATCTCGATGTAGTTTATTATTGACATCGCTAGCCTTTTCCGCTGACAACTCAAGATGAATTATCCCAGAAAAAATCTGATCTACACTAGAAACCAGTTTATCACGTTGCCAGTCTTCAGATTTAATACTAATAGCACTGGCCTTGATGCGCATATTAACATCTTGACTAAGAAGAATAACTTCCTTTCCTGCTTGATCGGGCTTTTTATCTTCCTGGTCCTTCCAATGTTTAGCAGTAAGGATAACTCGATTATCCACTTTTTCCTTTAGTGGATATCCCAGGCCAAGTTTGGAAATATCAGCAGCATTATAATCAACAAAGACTATTCCGCCACCATCAGTTTCTACTCCATTACGTAGGAATCTGCCCTGACTTTCCGCTTTTGCTCTGTATTTTTCAATATTCCTGGTTGCTTCTCTAACAGTAAAAGCCAATTGAGGTTTCAACCGTTTGATATCATCCAATTCTTCAACAACCCACAAAGGGACAACAATGACATTATCTCCTAAGTCATCAATAACAGTGGGGTTGTAAATAAGGATATTTGTGTCAAGTATGTAAACTTTCTTTTCCGACTCCGGCATGTTTCCTCCACAAAATTAAAGCATCTTGTGATTCGGGGTTGAGTTGATAGGATAACCCGCCTCCCAACGCACTAGGGGTCATGTTTATTTGGTTAAAGAACAGAAATCAATAGTTAAACTTATCAATAATATTAGGCATTGTCAAACCCTGACCAAATTAATTATAAACTATTATCTTTTTTATAACAAATATAAAAGCTCCACCGTTGATGAACGGTAGAGCTTTTTTCTCTTACTTTCTCCTCAGTCTAGCCAAGTCAGCTTCAGCTTTTTTCTCTTTGACCGACTTTCGCCTGGTAGTGTGAAACTTCCACACATAAGCTTTTGAGTTATCAGAAGCTCGTTGCCAGACCTTGAACTTTACAGGAAAAGACTTTCGACTTGCATGTAATCTGGTAATAAACGAATATGGCACACGAAATACTCGATGTTTTTCATCATCAGCGTCAAATATGTCCACCATATCTGTCGACTCACTCAACTCTTGCAAGCCACCAACGACGGTTTCATTCGTAAAAGCATCTGCACATTCCACAAACCATTGCTTTTTACTCATTTCACGTACCTCACATCAAAGATTTCACGAAGATCGGCAATTCGACTTTGATGTACTACGATAATTTCATGATCTGTTTGAAACTTCCTTGAGCTGATTTGCAACTGATCTTCCAGTGCAATTGCTATTCCTCTCACAGGGACTACATCAAAAAACTTGAAACCAAGCTTTCTGGAAATCCCAAAGATAGGAGTTAAGTCCCATGGAGTTTGCCAACCGGCACGCAAAATTGCTGCACCAACTTCACCTTTCCACAACCTAGCAAACATTGTCCCAATACTGCCACCATCTATTTCATGACCACCAGTGATTCCACCCTTTTTCATAGCGACATCAATCGGCTGTGAATATGTGTATGACGGATCTCGCAGAACCCAACGTTGTTCCATCAATGTTTTACTTTCATCAACCAGAAGTCTCTCAGCTATATCCATATCAAAGATACGATAGACTCGACTTGAACCAGGCCGGAAGTAAAAAATCTCTTTGGTGTTTACATCACCAATTGCGGCGGCAACAACTTCCCCACCTTGGACCAGTGCCAACATCGTACCAACACCATGCGACTGACGTCGCACGAAGGCCTTCGTGCCATCCAAGGGATCAACGGTGAAATATATGTCACAGTCCGAATGAGTACACTCAATGCGTAACTCATCTTCCTCTGCCACAATTCCAAAGCTAGGAAAACATTCTTGCAAAGACTTGATATAAATTCGCTGAGCTGCTGCATCAGCTGAGGTCATGACATCATTCATCTGACCGTCATAACCCTGCTTAACCTGGGCTGAAAAACTCAACCTCTCTAGGCGAATCGCCTCAATGGCTCGACGCACCAATTCCTTCATAATAATACCAACAGCATGCCCATTCAACTCTCCAAAATCACTCATTTTACGCCTCCCACGTTAAAGATCAATACACCACAATATACATTATTTGTATGATTTTGTCAATATTAAAAAAAATGCGCTCGAATTTGAACGCATTTGTAAACATTACTTCTCCTCCCATTCTTGAGCATCGATAACTTCCAGAATTCGTTTAGAAAGATTAAAACCTTTTGAGCTCGGATAACCAGGAAAAGCATTCAATTCCACCACGTAGATTTTTTTCCAATCAGCACTAAACATTATGTCTACACCAGCAAGATCCAAAGCCAAAGCTTTAGTTGAACGGACAGCAATCTTTCTGGCTCGCTGAAGAACTTTTGGTGGTATGTACTGCAAAAATCGAGCATCTTTCCCCGTCCCGCCCTGAGAAATGTTGGTAGTCACACTTTCTGGTTCATTTACACGGCAGTAAATATAGTTAATATTCCCTCTGAACACGTAAAATCGCAGATCAAACCTCAAACCATTTATTAGGCCCGCAGGAACAGCTTTTTCAATAATTATGTCTTTTCTTAAAAGCTGTTGAACAAACTCTTCATTTCCCGCGACATCCTGAAATCGCCAATTGAATTCAGATTCAGAATTGACAATCTTTCCATCAACAAAGCCAAAATTGGTTTTCCAGTAATCCTTGTCCATGTAGGTAATGCCCTTCCCCATGGAGCCGTAACGAACCTTTAAATACAACTGCTCGCCATCATCGACCATCTGCAAAATCTGTTCAAGCTCACGTGTATAAACTGATTCAGGCACATTAATCCCAGCGCCTTGCAACATCAACTTAGTTAATTCCTTGTCTCGGTCAGTAAAAATGTATAAAGGATGATTCAAGTAATACACAGTTTTATCATGGTAATGACTGAGCAAAACCAGATTGATTTTTGACCAAAAGCGTCGAAACTTTTCATAAAACTGAGCATTACCATAGAGACCATCATATCCCTTACACTCAATGTATTTATTCCAATGAGTATGTGGGAAAAACAAGAAGATTATTACAATCTCACTGTCAATCTGAGGTAGTTTGCCAGCTTCAAGGCACTCATAAGTTTCAATCACATAGTTGGTTCTTTTCATCCTACCGGATCGTAAATTCCGGCATAGTTTAAGGTACGCGTCCCAGTCTTTTTGCTCTCCGATAACGAGCAACGTTGCGTTGGAATCAACATGACCCACCTCCATTTTGCCACCCTCCTTGCCTTGCCAATAATTAAAATTATAAAAAGAACCACAGTTCCGCGCACCAAGCTTAACACATGGACAATTTATTTCAATTCATTTGTAAAAAGATATCCACAACAAAAAACAGGAGACTATTTAGTCTCCTGTGTGTTTATATAATCACGAACGTCTTGTTCCATCAGAATACTGTACCAACAAACCTAATGCCGTCCAACCGCCGGAAGATGGCACCGCCATAGATGCAATTCGCATGTCTACAAAATGCACATCTCTTCGTGGATTATCATCAATGAAAACATTAACCCGTTCGGACATCTCATCTGCCAACTTCTGATGTTCCATATTGGTTTCATCCAGGAAAATTTTTACACGTACGCCTTTCAATTGTGCACCTCCTCCTTTCTGCTTCTTGGCTTTGATTCTACTTTTCGAATAATCAACTTTAACGCTGATGATTGAATACCATTTTCCATTGTCTTCGGTGTTGCCTGCCAATCTAAAATCCACAAAATTCACAAAAATGTTCGAATGATCGCTCAGCCAGGCATTAATTTCATCACTTAGGTTGTCAGCAAATTCCTGATGATTGGTACATTCTTCACGAATAAACATTTTAATTGCCATGATGCCTCCTTAGTTTGAGCTAATTTTGTAATATTTAATCACAATCGTCAAGACCGCATAATTACCAGCTGCAGTTGTATTAACTTCCACAGAGTCAAGATCAATATTCTCCAAATGTGCCTCGATCCAGTCATTAGCTTTACTAGCCAAATTGTCAGCTAATTTCTGATGACGCACATTATCTTCATTTAAGAAAATCTTTAGCTTTAAAGGTCGTTTTTCTTGTGCCATTTGCAGCCTCCTTTATAAAGAACACTCAGTAAATGAATTTAACATATTACTTTTTCATTGTCAAGTGAAACAAAAACACCCACCTTTACAACAAAGATGAGTGATTCATGGCTTATATCAAAGGCAAGCCGAAGATAAAAATTCATATACTAACATTATAACATATCTGCAGTGAACTATTCGTTCCTCAAGTTCACTGCATGAACCATCCACTCATAAAACATGGTTTACCATGAAGTCATGCCAAACTTATGATCCCAAACTAGCTTGGTTTCGCATGTACTTCATGGCTCCGGGACCAGGATTCGAACCTGGAACTTCGCGTTAACAGCGCGGTGTGTTACCAATTATACCATCCCGAAATAATTATCAATTCATTAATTTAACAAATACTAAATAAATTAAAAAAACAAAATCCAAATATTCATAATCAAAAAAACCAGCTTCTCGCTGGTTGAATATGTACTATTTTACACAAAATAAACTCAACCAACGTTTTGCAGGTTATTATTATTATTGGTTGTGGTTGCTGTGTATTTCATACATTTGTAATATAGCAAATTATCTAACTTCTGTCAAGCCCCTACTCGTCCATCACTTCATCTTTCTTCTCTCGGAAAAACCCAAACAACCCTTCAAAGACCTCCATTAACAATTTAAATGGTGCATCAATTATAACATCTAGAAACATTGCTAAAACATTTATCTTGGAAAATTTTCCTGACATCCAGCGGCCCATACTCACAAACGGCAAGGCAAAAAAGTCTATCAAGGCAGTAAGTAAATTGTCACGCCGATCAACAACCAAAAGCTCCTTGACCGGTCGACGGATTCTAATTCCAAAGAAACTAACTAAAGTTAAAAACAGAACAAATATTAAACTGCTAAAAAAGTTGAACTCCAATTTATTCAATCCCCAGAAAATTACCATCAATGAAAAAACAAAGCTCAAGGAGTAAATAAAGTGGAACATAAAATTCGTAACTTTGCCTCTGCGTCTCGGATGTTTAAGCTCATAAGTTTTTCCCTTGCCCTCATCAAATACAATCTGGTCGATTTCGGTTATAATCTTTTTGGTGTTTTCTTTTTTCGGCATGCGGATCATAATAGCCACAAAAAACATCAGAACTGGTGGGAAGAAAACATTAATTGCGCCTGCAGTATAATCAATTGCCCCCGCTAAATAAAAATCCATTGGTAATTCCAGCGATAAGGCTAAAATCATTTTTGTAAAAAAAACATAAATAATACTTCGAACTACACCACGACGAAGTTTAACATTCACTCCTTTGTAACGCTTGTTGATAGCTTTCTTTACCTCTGCCTCCAATGTTTCGCGGTCAGCCATAAGCTGATCGGTTTTGCCATGATTTGATTCAATAACATCTCGAATAATCCAAAATATTATAGCTTTCTTTTGTAAAATCTTATTAAATGGTTTAACCCAAGGGTGATGCAGCTGTTTCTCCAATTCCATTTTTACCTTGTCAATATTATTAGCAATTGTTTGAATCACTTTCTCGTCTGCATTTTTCCAATTTGGATAATATAAATTCAACAACATGGTCCGCATCATAGCCGCGTCCCATTTGAATAAAGCTCGGTAACAAGCAATATAGACTTGTAATTCCTTTTCTTTCTCATCTACGCCATTGTCCTTCAATTGAATTCTGGGATTATAAACTGAGAACATTGCTGTAACTAAAGCCTTTTCTTTACTTGGAGGAATTAGGGCTGCTTCAATCTCAACAGCTGCCATCTCCAAAAAGTATCGGTAAGTTTTTTTATCCACTCGTCCGTCTATCTCTTTTATTCTGGTTAGCAATGAATTATATTTCTGAATTATTTCATCTACTTCATCTACCATTTCAAGTGGTACTTGGCTTTTTATGTAACCACCACGAATAATTTCCTTTAATAAATGCTTAGCTAGATTTTCTTGGTGATAATTATCTAACAAGTAGTTCTCCATGATCACCTTTTCATATAATAACTTTCTTTTTAAAATTCTAAAAATCCCATTCTTGCGGACAAGATGTTCTTCCTGATAATCAACGGCATTGCGGACCTTCTCGTAAACTAACGAAGCTTTACCAATGACTGCGCTGACCTTGAGCATTTCCCCAGACCCAAGCTTAGCTTTTTTATTTTGCAAGTTTTTAATCAACTTACTTAAGACTTTTGACATAAAATATAAGTAATAAAGGAAACTTTAACTTAAATCATTAATCAGTTAACTGGCTACACTATAGCAAAATTAAACTAAAAAAACAACAGCCTTGGCTAAATTTGCCAATTAATTTTACACTTTGTACACTCGGTAACCTGACCGTACTTTTTCACTTACTTTGAGGCCTACATCATCACCCTTTTTAGCCTTTTTAATTGACTCTCGTTCAATTTGCATTGAGTCAACAACTTGTTCAAATTCCACTTCTCCACCCTGAATTTTGATCGTTTCACCAACCTTCAAAGGCTTATCCAATTTCAATACGGCAACACCAATGTTCTCAAAGTAGTTTGCCACTTTACCGATTAATTTTTCGGCCATATATATTAGCAATTAGTAATCAGTAATTTGTAATTGGTAATTGGTAATTACGCGTTGATCATTATTAAATAATTAACATTATAATCCCCAACGCAATCAGCATTAACCCGATTGCTAAACGCATCCATCTTTTATTTTCTTTGCGCCATTTATCTATTTTTTCAGGCGGTAAGCCATAATATACAGAAAATAAAATCACTAACAAAGGAAGAACAAAAATCAAATTATAAAGTAATAAATAAGCAAATGCTTGCCACCAGGTATTCTTAGCAGCTAAAAGTGATAAAATCGCCAAATAAACTCCACCAGTACAAGGTAGTTCAAACAGAGCAACTAATAAGCCGAGAACAATCGCAGCTGGCAAAGTTGCTTTTTTAATGTACTTTTGTAATAACGGTTTTTTAGAATCTGGAATTGCCAAGGTGAATCCTTTACCTGACCAGAAAACTTCTTTTAGATTAATTAAACCAAGAATTATAGCCAAAGCAGCCGTGAAATAATAAAACCACTTTGTAACGTGAATACTTTGAACAAAACTTAACAAACCTAGACCTGAAATGAAATAAACAAGAAAAACTACAGAAATGTAAACCAATCCGATTGTCAACATTCGTTTCTTGTTTTTCACGGCCATTAAATACAAAATAAGAAATACTAAAACTGCAAATGCACAAGGATTAATCGAATCGATTACAGCTGAGCCGATGATTAAGGGGATTGTTATACCATTCATAAGTGACAAATTAATAAAGTTTATAAAGTTACTGCTGAAGTTCATCAGGAGAACTTTCATCAAAGCATGGTGTTCCTCCGGCAAATAATAGATCTTCACAAAGGCCCGTTTCTTCATTATATTGTTGGCCAGCAAACTCGACACCATTTTCACAAATAATAATTTTAGGACAAATAGGACAGCCAACTAATTTAGAATAAGAACGTATCACTTTTTTGTTCCCAATAGATATTGGACATTTGATTAATTCATTGAGATTTTCAACTGGTTCTTGTACCAAGGGAGTCTCGTCATCCTTCCAAAGATCAGACAACTTTCTTCCGACTTCTAAGGTTGGCACCACTGTCACATTTAGAATTACCGTTTCTTTCAATCTTTTGGTTAAAATATTCTCCATTGCCTCGACCTCATCCTCAGTAATCCCTTCTTTTGCCTGTACTGTTAAATTAGCAACTAAAATATCATTTTTTTGATCAATCTTCAAGCTGGATACTGCTACATTTTGCAAACTAGAAACTACAACATCTTTTACTGCCTTTGATTGTTTCACTGTCAGTGCGGTTTGTTTCGTAATTAATACAAGTGGCACAATAATAACAATTAACAAAAGTAAGCTCCACCGAAAGCCAGATTTTCTTTTTTCTTCAGCTTGAGCTGAACTAGTAGAAAAGTTGGAAATTAAAAACAAAATTGTAGCCGCAAAAGTAATTGCTATCAGATTGGATAAATACAATAAGAATGCTCCAGCAGCTGCATCAAATTCACCTCTAGCTAATGACAATCCAACCGTAGCAACTGGCGGCACAATCGCAGCCGCAACAACAACACCGGAAATTGCGCTCCCCATTTTCGGATAAGCAATGATAAAGGCGCCCACGAAACCGGCAGCTAAAGCAATTAAAAGCTCTAATAATGTTGGTTGCGTTCTGGATAAGAATTCCTTGCTTTCAATAACAACTTCCGGGGCAATCAGGCCAACCAATATTGAGAAAATAACAATTACCAAAGTCGATTTAAGAATTGTCATTAACGAAGTTCTCAATATATGTGAACGTCCCATTGTAACCCCCAAGGCCATTCCTAAAATCGGCCAAACCAAAGGAGCCAACAACATTCCACCGATTACAACAGCAGCCGAATCAATAACGATTCCCAATGCAATAATTATCCCGGCGAAAAGTGTCATTACATAGAAATCAAAATCACCTTTTGCATTTTCATTGATTTGCTCGAAAACTTTTATTTGTCGCTTGCCAGCAATGAAAAAACTTTTAAAAAATCTACGCTTTAAAACCTGCGCTTCCTGTTTTTTTACTTTTTGCATAAATTGATCCTATTTTAATATTTATAGTATAGCAAATTATGACAATTAAAGAAAATAATAAATAACAACTCACCGAATTAAAGTCAATAGCTTGGCAACACCTACAGTGGTGTTAAATGTAATTAATTCTAGGATGTAAATGTTCATAATTATTGTATTTAGCCACCTGGCCCTGAAAGGGCCAGGCTAGGTTTTGTAAAGGCTACTAAAGTAGCCTGAAGAGACTTAGCCCCATTTATGGGGGTTTAGAATATAATAGCCTGGGGTTTTCAACCCCAGGTGGCTAAGTAAGTAAAATTTAACTCATTAATATTGCCAAGGTATTGAACCATTACAACTCACTTGACATTTCCACTAATATGTTTTAATATGTATTGTTAATCAAAATTGCTCATTATAAATATTCAATCGGAGGCTTAAATGGAGAAAACAGCAATAGTCACAAAGATTCGCTCACGCATCAGTTATAATGCACCTGTAATTTACACTTATGCAATAATTTGCATGCTAATCCTGGCGCTAACCTCGATCTTTTCTGGACTACATGTCTTTGTTGAATCACCAGCTGAATTTGCCACGGACAAAGTATTATTTTGGCTTGGCTTGTTCACTCACATTTTTGGTCATTCTGGCTGGGAGCATTACGCTGCTAACTTTATGTTAATTGTGCTGATTGGTCCTTTGCTTGAAGAAAAGTATGGTTCTTGGTGGTTAATTCTAATGATTATCACTACCAGTATAATCACTGCGCTTTTCAACACCCTGTTATTTGATCATACGGTTCGGGGGGCAAGTGGAATAACCTTCATGTTTATCATCTTGGCATCTTATGCTGGAGCAAAAGTCAATAAAATTCCATTTGGTTTTCTATTAGCAATTCTAATCTTTCTCAGTGTGGAAGTTGTGGGTATGTTCAATGATGATAACATTGCTCACTTTAGTCACTTAGTGGGCGGTGGTTGTGGGGCCTTTATGGCAAGTTTGTATATCAAACTACAACACAAAATACAAGCTAGACGTTTAGCTAAACAACCCAGTGATGAATTTGCAACTGAACCTTCACCCGCCCCAATTAACCCGGCAACTGGTGAAATTGATTTAGAAAAACTATTAAGCGATTAAATATAAAAGGTGTAGTTAACATTGTAACTACACCTTTTTTGTTTACTTGATAAAAATCACTACTTGTTCTTTCACCTGATCATCTTCAACTGGTGAAATTACGACGTCAAACTGTCCAAGAAAACCTTTGGTCAGTTTATTCTTGCGGAAACTGCCAGTTTGCAATTCCCCGAACTTATCACTGTCCAGCTTAGCCCAAGTTTTCAGAGCTGAACACATCAACGGCAAAAGACTCAGTGGCGGTGATTTGGGTCGACAGAGCTCCTTCTTGTCATCATGAACAGAAATATTCAGCGCACGATAATTCTGCCCCTTTACCTTATTGCCTGGTTCAAGGTGAACCTTCTTGGCTCCACTTTCTTTGGCTCGCTCAAGGATTGCCAATAACATCCAACCTGCTGTACTTTCCTCAACCTTCAAAGAATGGCTAACCTCAGCCTCTGGCTCCGAAGTCTTGTCATCTTTTTTGACTTCTTCAGCAACCGTCTCCTCGACCCCAGGTTGCTCTTGCACCTTAAGATACTTCTCAATAGCCGCCCGAATCTCCTTGCTTGTTGCTCTATAATACTTGAACGTCACGTTCAACTTGACCGCTCTAGCAACAGCGAACAACATCCCGGAATCTTCGGTCACAGCCACATGAACTTCGTCGCCCTTTCGATCAAAAGCAAAAACCAAACTACGAAATGCTTCATCTTTGGTGAAAACTTCCAAAGCCTCAGCTGACGGAACAACCTTCTTAAGTTTCATCTCAGGAAAACTACGGACCATCAAGCTTCGTGAATTGGTCAGAAAGTATCGAGTGAGAGCAAAAGCACCTTTGGCCGCTTGCTTGGCTTCATCTCCAGTTTCTAGTAATTCTTTAGCATCTTCCGGATCTACTAAACCATTTGCAACCGCTTTGTCCATCAGCTCCTTTAAACTAAACTTACTCATTGAATCCTCCTTGCCCCGAAGTCTTTCGACCATCGGAAGAATGTACTTCAGGGCTGATTTTAGATTAATCGTGACAACTGAAGTTCGAACCCTTCTTGACCTGCCTGTTCACTTAAAACTATTACCTGAACTAGTATTTTAACTCCTCCGATAAGTTTAATTTCAAATTCTCTTTTGTCACCTGGCCTACCCTTCTCTACTTGGAATCCTGACCTTTTACGGATCTCAGCAAACAAGTACTGTTTATTATCTCCCGAAGTTGTAATAGACTGTCGGACGTGACCGTGCAGGCAATGATAGACTTCCAACTCACCAGCCTTTGCCATCAAAGTAACTGAATTCAAACCTAAATCCACAACGTGAGCAATTAACAGTTTTAAAAAAAGGGCACTACTTCTTTTCATCCCCTCTTCTGATACAAGAATACTACTACTAAGCTCATCAAGATTAATTGTATTCCCCATTGTGATCTCCTATGAGATTTTTAATGATCTTAACATCAATTAAGCTTAGATTACTTTCTTTACTGTGTCAACACTGAAACATTATTTAAACAAAAAAGGCCTGTCTCATAAGACAAGCCTCTTTTTAATATTTACATTACTTGTATTAATAAATATATCCCCAAAATCAACGCAATAACAATATCAAGTGCCCAAAGCCAATTATTTTTCATGAAGTACTTAGCTAAATGCATTGTTTCTTTGGGAAAAAATAACATGAACAGTCCCTTAATTAAAGTAAGCCAACCAATAACTGTGATTACAATTCGCCAAGCATCAACCCAGACATTGTGTCCGAAAATCATTAAAAGACCAATAACCAAAGTGAATGTTCCAAATAAAAAAACCCAACCTTCATCATGTTTAATTTCTTTTAAAACTTCATTGAAAAACTTTTTACGTAGGGCCATAAACAGAGCCATGACCACAAAGAATAAGCCAAATACTTTGGCTAATAAAATTGAAGTGAACATAAGGATTTACTTATGAATTATTAATTATATTATAACACAAAAATATTATTATTTGTAAAAAAATAAAAATCGCCCAGTATGGGCGATTATAGCTTACTTAAAGGTTCGCATGAAACTAACTATTTCCGAACCTGACTTATCACGAAGTGATTCAACCAATCTTGGCTGAGCTTGAAGACAATCACGTGAATGCCTAGCACGATTATACCAGAACTCTGCTCCTACCCTATCCTTCAACACGCTACAAGCAATACTTTCAGCCAACCAATCCTGATCATCAATCGACAAAATCTCGCGTTGCCAAAAAAGCTCAATTAACCAGGCGTGAAACATTTCATGTGCAAGGACACCCAGAAACATGGAGTGTGGGAGCCCATACAAAATTTCAATGCTGTGATGTTTCAGAATTTTTATTTTTCCAATTTCAGCATAATGAAAAACGCAATGCCCTAAACACGTTGAATCTGGTTTAACAAAAGTTTTTTGTAGTTTAGAATAATCAACAACAGCAAAACTTGTTGGTCTTTGGATTTTACAACCAAGGTTCTTGAAAATTATTTCCATTTGAGTGATATCATTTTTTCCGATACTGTGTACTGCCGTTGTCGCGCAACCAGAACATAACTTCCGATGGTCTGGTAAACGCAGAAGAGTTTTGTCACTCAATTGTTTAGCACAAGCAAAACACTGTTTACTAGGATTGAAACAGGACTCACAAATTAATCCATGGTCACCGACCCAATGTCCGCCATCAATAACCTGCCGACAAATTGAACACTGACTTGTGTTTTGTTTATAGCAATCAACATGATAGGCGTTATCACCATCAACAATAACAAAATATCTATCCAATATTGACCTGGCGCAAAGTGGACAGACAGGTCGACGATCATGTTTGCAATAATCACAAAACAATACTCCATTATAGCGGTCGCACTTAGCAACCTGCTTTCCACAGTCACATTTCATGCTCAACCTCTTGTTTTAATGAACAATAAATAACAATTAAGCTTATTACATAAAATTAGTTTTGTCAATATTCAAAAGACCTGTCACATCTGACAGGTCTTATTTTTTGAACTACTTTCTAACAAAAACATTCTGATAGATTATTTTATTCCCATAAATGACATAATCTATTTTTAAAATTAACTTACCAAAAGAATTAAATCTATATAATTTAAATATTTTATAACCAACCTCATCACTATTCATATTTTATTTTTGATTTAATGCGTAAAAATGAGGACAAACGTTTTCTAACATCTGCCCTCAGTAACTTGAGTGCTAATTTTACAACCCACAACTTAAATTACAAGTCCATTGGTTTCCACTTGAATGGATTTTCACGAAGATCAATAGGCCTAACCTCTTTTGTACTTTCAAGCAAATCAAGAGGCAATTTTGCAGCCGGTGGAACATACGTTCTCATTTCTTCTTGAAGCCTTTGAGCACGCTGAAGAGCGTAATCTGGTCCGCTTCGAGCATTCCACTGATCAATAATTCTTGATGTCGGACTATGCTGCATACGATGAATAACTGCATCCCGAAACCTGTGTTGATCAATATCCATAACACTCCTCCATGAGAACATTGCAGTTAAAAAGAGTGGGAACAAACAAACATTGTTGTTTGTTCCCACTTTGGCTTATACGAAACTAGTCGTTGCCATACGTCCGCCGAGGCGGCAAGTTGTCAGGGTTGATTTCATTACCGAAACCGGTATTGAAAGCGTCCTGGCGGATACCCAAGTCTCCCAAGGCCTCCCGTTCACCCTCATGAACTGCCTGGTGGGTGTCCCAATCCATCACGTCGCCTGGTACGTTCGTCATCCTGTCGGGGTGGTGTCCTTGACTCATAACCTTCTCCATTCTAGAGTTAAACCTCTAGCCAAACCCAAACACCATTGTTTAGATTCGCCATAAAGGTGAGGACAAACAGACATGGCTGTTTGTCCTCAATCCTGTGTTTACAATAAAGCTAATTAACCACGGGTATCAACCGGATCATCTGCATATTCTTCCTTGTAATGACCACCCCGGCCCTTACAACTTCCGCATTTTTTCCATTCGCCCGTAAGCCAGCTCTTCTTTTTTCCGCCAGAACAACCACAACTCACCCAGACCTTTATCTTTCTTCGTGAGCAATCATAACGTGATATCCCCATAAAGCACCCCCCTTTGTCATTTAAGCCTTGTCCTTGTTTTCTGAACAGTACCAACAACCACCATAATTTTCATCACCGGCTTCGCCAGTTCCGTTACATCGGCCACAATTACCTGTTCCATTGCAGGATGAGCAATCTTCATAGCGACCACC
The DNA here is from genome assembly GCA_018674305.1 of Candidatus Falkowbacteria bacterium. Lineage (NCBI taxonomy): Bacteria > Candidatus Falkowiibacteriota > Candidatus Falkowiibacteriota bacterium. Next base: position 125,153 of record JABHAL010000015.1, read on the forward strand.
ACTGGGATGACGAAGATGAATTGCCCAATCCTTACCAGAACCACCACAACTTCTACAATTTCCACTTGACATTTTTACCTCCTGTTTATTAACTATCTCCAATTCCACTAATTACTGTATAAATAATTAACAAAATTAGAGAGGACAAACAGACTTTACTGTCTGTCCTCAATTCTGTTTTCAAACTTACCAGGAGGACTTATTCTCAGCACAGCGCCAACAGCCACCAGAATTTTTGTCCCCGGCTTCACCAGTTCCATTACAACGACCACAGTTGCCAGTGCCGTTGCAAGCCGAACAATCTCCGTAATCGCCACCACCAGGAAGACGCACATTCATTTGCCACTCTTTTCCAGAACCACTACAGTGTGGACAGTTTCCACTTGACATTTTGACCTCCTTTGAGTTGAACGTTGTTAAATAACTATGTTCGCTTGTATTATATCTGCTAAAATTTATGAAGAATACTGAAATTTTTGAGAAAACAAAAAAGCTCTAAAATTAGAGCCTTTTTGAAATGTATTTTCAATAGCTTATTAAATTTTATCAATAATTCCTATCTTTAAGTTCTTTGGATTAAATTCTATAAAGAAATTCATAAGTTTACCCGTAACTTTTAATCCTAAATCTTTACCTGTTTTCTCCTTCAAAAGCTTTGATAATGGGGTAACGATCTTACCTTGAAGTTCATTACGATATTTTGAATAACCAGATTCAGACAACTGCTTATTAGTTACTGGTTGACCGACATTCTGCAGTAAAAACTCAACTAACTCAATTGTTGCTTTTTGTGAAGGTAATTCTTTTGAAGAATAATTTTTTCCCTTGATGTATAATTTACCATCAATTTTATCAAGCAATAAATCAAAATCTGCTTTATCAAGTTCGTTCATACTGACAATACTATTTACTTCGTCTTTATTGTCCCAAACCTCCAGCTTTAAAGAATTCTTATCTAAAAATTCTGAATATATATCTTTCTTAATATATTGCTCAAGTCTCACACCATCACTCCCCCAGCCATCTCGCCATGAACAAAAATCAATTTGAACATTTTCATTATGATCTCGTCTTATTTCCTCGACAAGTTTGAAGCTTTGCTCTCTAAATCTATGAAGTGGACTGAACGCAAAAATATTTCCATCCATTTTTCCCCAATACAATGGTCTTAACCCAACTTTTTCATCGACTTCAGACGCCCTTCTTTTAATTTTATCTAAAATTGTTTGTAAATTTTTTGACGGAAAATCTTCAAAAACACCGTTAATATTTCGTAAAATACTTTGATGTTCCAAAAATTTCGTTACTACAGAGCCAGATAGTTTATTTTGATACAATTCAATCAATTCAAAAACATAATTTACTAACTGATAGCTTTGTCCTACAGCATAATCATGCCAATACTTACCATCAACATCCAATTCTTTCAAAAATGGTGGCAACCTATCAGAGTCAAGGTCTATAGCTTTTGAAAACAATTTTTTTGTTTTATCTCTAATTATATCAAAACTTGGCATCAAACTTTTATGCACGTACTCTGCGGCAAGGCCAGGCTCTTTTGAGGCCCCTGGATAAATACCAACAACGTCCAAAGGAAAATATCCTGTAACATCTGCTAATTCATCTAAACGAAACCCCCAAACCTCAAGCTTCTCAGCTTTTTCCATATCATCTAATATGAATGGTCTCTTGTCTTTGTATGGTTTTTTCTCACTACCCGCTCTTTCCTCAGTAAAATAAACCATTGGCAACTTGGAGTCCAAGAGACTGGAGTAAGAACTGTTACCAGCGGCTCCACCATTCATTCCCTTGGATATCATTTTCAAGGTTTGGCGATGAATATCTCTGAAATCTTTAGCAAGCTTAGTTTCACCTTTGAGAATTTCAGCCGAACTTGTTGACGGAAATTGCTTGAACTCCTCAATAGAAATCCGGTTTAAATACAAATATATTGCTGACATTGCAACCGTTTCAAAGCTCGAATCAATGCCTCTTGAGTCACTAGATTCGAAAAGATAATTTAAAGTGATACCATTAAAATCATTTGACCATTTCTTCCTTACTAACTCCTGCAAATAATCAATATGTTCGCACCAACCATCCAAACTACAATCATTAGTATTAAATTTGTCTTTACTCGTATTATAAACTAGATATGACCCATTACTTACTGTTGATTTACCATTATTTACTTTGATTCCAACATAGCATTTTAAAGGTAACTTCAAACGAACAAGCGGCGCACCGGCGCGCCAGATTATACCAGGAGACAAAGAAAAATTAAAAGCGCCAGAAACAACAATATCATTTTCCGCGTAGAATTTTTTATAGACTTCGGGAAAACGTTCTTTTAGAGTCTTTGAATTAAATGGTCTGTCTTGCGACATAGTTTAATGTTATTTAATAATACTTTAATTTTAGCACAAATACTACATTTTGTCAATATAGTTACCTGTTTTGGCCAAAAATAAACCAAATGTAATCAATAAGATCCAATTCAGATTAAAATAGTAAATCACAAACCCAGGCATCGCAAGCTCACAAACTGCTAAAATTACAGAAAATATAAAGAAATTCAAAAATAGAAAATTTATTAACTTATGAAAAAATTCAATTAAAGATAGATTCATATTATTTTTCTAAAGTAATTTTTATGCTATCAACCAGCACTTTCTCGTTGGTGATACCGAGTTCTTGAAAGGCTAAAATAAATTTGTATTTGTTTTTAATCCTTTCAGCGTTGGTTAAATCGAATTCCATTTCATAATCAATATAACCATCAGGAGTTTCCGGTAATTCTTCAAAATAAAATGCCCAATCATTCTGCACAAGTTTAAGTCCAAACTTTGCTTGAACATCATATGGTCTGTAATAACGTAATATGACTTTGGCTTTTTTAAACGTTCGAGGTGAATAAACATCTAGATAAACTGGCTCAAAAATAATTCTTTGTAAATCATCATATTGAGCCACTCGGCCTTCTGGATAAAATCCTTGGATAAACCGCTCTTGACCTGAAAAGTTATAATTGTAAGTCAAACTATTATTCGGCACAAGCTTCTGATAAATCAAAAACAAAAACAAAATCAACAGACCGGCTGTGACGACTATTTTTGTGATTTGCAACAACTTGTTCAGATTGATTTTCATGCGAAAAAATGTTAAACTTAAACTATGAAGCTCAAACTCAGATTAATTTATTTTTTCAGACCCTTCTCTTTCATTGCTCTCATCTTAGCAAATATTTTTGTAATTAAAAACCCTTACTTGGGAGTGGTTGTGGCCGGAATATTAATTTTCTTTTATGGACAGCGTCTCGGCCACAAAATATTTGCGACATCTGATAGATTTTTCCAAACTCTTTATGGAAGCTTAGCCTTCGTCGGGATTAATTCCATTATACTATGGATCAGCTTTTATTTATACAACCTGGAACCATTGACTGTTATTCGAGCCCTAATCATTACCACCATTCCACTTGAATACTTCACACCGAAATTTATTAGACCGAAATTTAACTTAAAACAATTTTTCAGTGATTATATAGTTAAACTAAAGCCAAAATTTTTAATTTTCGGTTTTTTAATTTTCGTTCTGGTGAATTTTATGTTGCTATTCAAATTTCGAACTGACCAAGCCATAACTTCACCATGGAACATCGTAAGCAAAGATTTCTTTGTGTTTTTTATTGTGCTAACAATTCTACTGGTTATTATTTTGATCAAAAATCAAAATATTTTAGTTTCAAAAATTTTGTTAATAATTTACACAGCGCTTTTTTCCAGTGTAGCTCTGATTATTTATAAAATCGGTTACGGTTATGACCCATTCTTACACTTGGCCGCCATGAAACAAATAATGGCCACCAGCACCCTAATCCCAAAAACGTTTTATTACATTGGAGAATACTCAGTTGTTATATTTTTACACAATATCACTCAGCTTCCATTGGAATTCATCAACAAACTATTTCTACCGCTTAGCATGGCGATTCTTTTGCCGACCTCCATTTATTATGGCCTAACAACTGGACTAAAGTTAAACAAAAACTATTCTCTAACTGCCTGCTTGGGGAGTTTAATTTTACCAATCACCTACTTTATCCACACAACACCTCAAGGTTTAACAAATTTATTGTGTTTAATCATTATCTTTTTAAGCTTTATTAAACATAAATCAATGCTTAAGTTTTTATTATTTCTAAGCATTATCACTCTAACTATTCATCCGCTTTTTGGCGCTCCGATTTTGGTCTTTGTAATTTATTTATTCAGCCAAAACATTATAAACGCAAAAGTTAAAAAAGCCACACAAACAGTTTTAATTTTAGGTAGTTTATTCGTATTTCCAATTCTTTTCATTCTTAACTCTTGGTTAAACAATTTAAAAGTCAGTTTACTTAAATTTAATCTTTCTCAATTGTTCGACTTTACTTTATTTCACAGTGAACACAAGTTCAGATTCATTTACGATCTAATTTATGTTTATGGATTCAACATTAAGATCATATTTCTAATCCTTGCTGGCTGTGGATTACTTTTAATGTTATTCAAAAAAGAATTTGCAAAATACAAAGTTCATTTTGGAGCAGGCATAGTAATTTTTGTTAATTTTTTACTGACCAAAGTCTTTCTGAATTTTGAATTCGCTACGAATCAAAACCAAGCTCAATTTATGAGCAGAATCTCTGAATTAAGTTTATATTTCTTACTACCAATTGTAATTTATTTATTCTATAATTTAATTCAATTTAATTTTGACAAACAGGGCAACTTCGCAGGAAAGCTTTTCGTACTCCTTTTGCTCACCTTAATAACGAGCACTTCACTATATTTTTCTTATCCGGTTAAAGATGATTACAAAGACTCACAAGAATATAATGTTACCAAGGGCGACGTTGAGGCCGTGCAATTAATTGACCAAAAAACTGAGGGTGATTATATTGTTCTTGGCAACCAAATGCTAGCGGCAGCGGCAATTAGAGAATTTGGTTTTGCTCATTATTATAACCAAGATTTTTACTACTCAATTCCTAATGGCAATGATAACAATCTTTATCAATATTATAAAAAATTAGTTTTCGAAAAAGTTGATCGTGATTTTATTGACCAAGCCATGAGCCAAGCAAACGTCGATCAAGCGTATTTTGTTTTGAACGACTATTGGTCTAACTCTGAGAAACTCATTCCTCAATCTAAATTCATGTCCGATAATTATTATACTACAGACAAGGGGTCAAACCATATATTTTATTTTCAAAAAAAATAGGGTAAATCATTGTTGATTTTCCCTATTGTCTTTTGGATTCTACTCACCACGTTTTTTCTGCACGTACTTTTTAATCTGTTCGTTTGTACATTCTTTTGCCTGCTGACCCAATTCATCATAAAAGGGTCTTTCAAAAACATGTACTGACCCATCCAATGAATCCGTTGTACAATACTTTCTCTGACCGGTCCAGCGGTCAACAAGTTGATCACCACTGATAAAAAACATGGCCAAGGAATGCAAGGCAAACATTCCCAACAAAAGAGCAAAACCTAGGTTTCTCTTTTTTTTATTCCAACGAAGGAATAACCTAAAAATTGCAAACCACAGTACAAAGCCAACAACAACTGCGATGACGTTGGCTAAATAAACATTCAGACCTAACCCTAAAACCTGGCTTAGGGCGTATGGATATATCATCAGGAAGCCGAGAAAACTGGCATATCGGAACATCCCAACTAACAGCAAAATTCCCATCACTAGAAGGGAAATGCCCAACAGTAGCCTTTTGTTATTATTCATCTTAAACCTCCCTTATTCAAGATCATCTTTAAACACCCAGACAAAAAATGAATGTACAATAAGACTAATTATTACAGTCATATACCCTAGAATTGCCAATCTAGTAGCATACACCAAGCAATACCCAACTCCCCCCATAAGTCCACCTACCGTCAAAGTCACAATCAAGACCTTCAGAGTGAGCTCATTTCTTTCTTTACTGTCATATTCAGAATGATCTAAATACATAAATATAAAGCCAGATATTACTAATGTGAAAAGAAGTGTTATTATTATAGTAAAAGTTACAATTGAGTCCATTGGATTTGATATTTCTTTTTTTAGCGAACTGGAATGTGTTTCTGTAGGTTGATGAAATTGCGTACTTGTTTTTTTCTTGGGCCCCTCATTTCGCCAACGTGCTTGATTTTGTTCAGCTTTGGCAAATGACTGTTCTCTGATCTTTTCCATTCCAGTGTCAGTTTTTATTCCACGCTTTTTTTGCACAAATTCCAAGGCCTGACTCTTATTACACTTTCTAGCCTTTTGGCCAAATTCATCATAGATTGGTTGATCAAACACCTGTAGTTCATTTGTGATTTTGTCATAAGTACAATATTTAATCACTTGGCCTGTTTGGGGGTCATAAATTCTTGAGCTGGTAATAAAATACATTGCCAGAGAGTGGGCAACAAAGATAAAAGCCAGCAAAATAAAACCTCGTTCCATTTTCTTTCTATTTAAACTGAAAAACAGTTTAAATATTGCGTACCACAGAATTGCTCCAACACCGACTGCAATTGCCTTGGCTAAATATTGATTCAACCCAAGCCCGAGGAGTTGCTCCAGGGCGTAAGGATAAACCATTAAAAAACCAAAAACTGATGCATAGCGCCAGGTGCCAATCAGAAGCAAAATTGCCACGACTAGTAAAAATATTCCTAGTTGCAATTTCTTTTTTCTAATTTTTTCTCTTTCTAACAATTCATGAATAGAAGTAATTGAAATACCAGGACTCGTGTCTGGCCCTTTTGCAAAATGATTCTTTTTCTTCTGACTCATTTTATCCTCCATTCTTAAAGAACAACAACTGTTTTATTTTTCAATAAAACAGTTGTCAGCCTTTAAAAAATTAGGGCGAAGCAAAGTGCTTGACTTCGCCCATGTTAGACTTTCAAAACAAACACCGTTATGGGTGAAGTAAGTTATGGAATGATCTACGAATCATTGAAAAATCTATATCTAATGAACTATCTTCAACAATAAAATACAATAACACACAATACCCAAAAATCAATAACGCGCCAACCGGAATTCCAAAAATGAAAACAAGTACTGCTGGAGCATTATAATATACAATAATAGTTGCCAAATCAGCAACCAAAATTATAATAATAGAAATTGGCAACGCTGAAAACACTACCAACACAGAAAACTGCCAATAACCACTATCCGCTCCAGCCAACATAAACAAAACACCACCAACAAGACAAAAAATGAACAAAAGAAATGCCAAGCCACCAGTAGTTTGATAATCCATAAAAGCAAATAAGTTGAAATTAAAATCTGACTCGTCGGATTCAATCTCTTCAACGTCTTCATTACTATTTTCCCATTCGAGATAATTACCTTTCGTTGACGTCCGTTTGACTATAGCTGGTGTTACTTGCCTTACATTGCCACCCCAAGGACAATGGCCAACCATATTAAAGAAGCGAACAATTCCGTCTATGTCATAGCAGTAATAAAATATTGACTTGCCAGTTGTTGGACTAATAAAGCCCTTTTTTATCTGAACAAAATCAATTTCCTGATTTTCATCAGGCTCATATTTTTTTTCAATTTCAAATCTTTCAACTTGATCATCTTCACAACGATAAGCAAGATCACCAAACTCATCGTAAAGCTGAGCCTCATAAACCTTAACCCGACCGGTCAAACGATCATCAATACAAAATTTTCGCTCTCCAGTAATCGGATGTACAATCGTATTGTAATTAACTGCGTACATCACCAGGGAATGACTAATGAAGATTAATCCAATTATTGCAAATCCAATGTAGCGTCGCTTTTTATTCCAACTAAGAAAAAACTTAAAGATAACTACCCATAAACCGACACCGGCTATTAGGGCAATCACTTGAGCCAGATAAATATTAAGGCCGTAGCCAGAAATCTGTGCTACCACATACGGATAAAACATTAAAAAACCAAAAAACTCAGCGTACATTGCTATTCCAACCAGCAAAAATACTGCCAAACCAATAAAAAACACACCAATAGACAACTTTGTCCACTTTGACATGACAAACCTCCGTAATTTTAAAGATCAATCTTTATTCTAAATTATTTAGAACAAGGATTAAGCTTGAAAAAATTAGGGCGAAGCAAAGTGCTTGACTTCGCCCAGGTTTTGTAGTTTACATCTTGAATCTATTTATCTTTGAACATGTTTTTGATAACGTATCTTGCGTCACAAAAATCTCGTTCCAAAGAAGTATTTTTAGAAATCCAAATAACTATCAGGTAATATCCAAGTGTCACTAAAACGAATATTGGTATACCAAAAATAGCCATAAAAAAATTGGGAACCTTCAGATGAGACATCCAAACTGCCAAATCCGCTATTAATATCCCTATAAAGGTCATTGGGAATATTGAGAACACACACAAAGAACAAAATTTCAACGAACGAATACCTATCCCAGCAAGAAAAAAAATCATCAATACAATCAAAATAACAAGAAAGCAAAATGCAAACAATAGAGTCGCTTCCTTATTTTTTTCAAAGGCAAAGAAATTAATTTTTGAAGCAGGCTTAACCTGCGGCTCACTTATTTCACGTGCTATTGGTCGGTAATTGTTGTTTTCCTTCGTTTGTTTAATAATATCTGCAGTTACATCTGAAAGTTCACCGCCCCAAGGACAATGACCACGCATATTAAAAAAATGAACTCTGGCTTCAGTGTCATTGCAATAGAAAAATATTGCTTTTCCCGTTTTCTGACTTATAAAACCATTTGCAACCTGATAAAAATCAATTTCTTGATTATTGTCCATTGCATATCTTTTATTAATTTCAAAGCGTCTGAGTTGGCTATCATTACATCTAATAGACTGGTCACCAAATTCGTCATAACTGTGCCCTTCATAGACCTTTACGCGCCCACTCAATTTATCGTCAATGCAAAACTTTCGATCTCCAGTAATTGGATGAACAATCGTGTTGTAATTAACTGCGTACATTACTAGTGAATGACTGACAAAAATTAAAACGATCAACCCAAAACCGATGTAGCGTCTTTTTTTATTCCAGCTCAAAAAGAACTTAAAAATAGTTACCCATAGCCCGATGCCGATAATTAAACCGATCACTTGAGCCAAATAAATATTAAGGCCGTAACCAGAAACTTTCACCACGATATATGGGTAAACCATTAAAAAACCAATGAAATCCGCGTACATCACAAGACCAAGGAAAAGAAATACTGCCAAACCAACAAAAAAAATACCCAAAGTTCGCTTTGTCCACTTTAACATGACAAACCTCCGAAATTTTAAAGATCAATCTTTATTCTAAATATTTTAGAACAAGGATTAAACTTGAAAATAAATAAGGGCAAGGCGCAAGCACCTTGCCCTTTGGACTACTTCTTTTTACGTTTTTCCTTCAACTTCTTAACCCACGGATGCCCAGAACTCAAGAAAATGCTGAACAATCCGATGGCGATACTCAGGAGAATTCCCGTAACAAACCAAGCCTCCTTTTTGTTAACTTCACGACCTTCGGGGTTTTCCTCAGCATCTTCTCCCATGATCCAGCCTTTAATAAAGGCAATTCCAAGAAGGAAGAAAAAGATGATAAGCACAACAATCGCAATCAAGATAATTTTTAACCACATGGCATCCCTCCTGTTTAGTGGTCCTCTTTACTGAAAAGTGTATTCCATATAATGATCATTAGCATCCTTGCCACTGATTGTCACTTCAATCCAACGAAGGTTAGAATTACCTCCCTTCAATCCCTTGTAATATGATGTCAAATCGATCATAAATCGTGCATTTTGAGTATGATGCTTCAAATTTGCTTCAAGGTACACTTCTGGTGCCAATTTCCAAGAGAAAACAATAGGAGTCCTTTGCTTATATTGAGCTGGGGACTCTCCTTTGCTTTTCAACACCCAGGCATTCATTGTTGCATCAGTGTATGTAACTGAGACACCGTGCTTTTCCTCACCTCTGAAATAAAGCCGGCAATTTGAAGACAGAAAACCGGGCCAATTCCACTCAATATTTCGAAAAACAGGGTATGCCACAACATTTCTAGTTTTACTGGCAGCTGGATTATTTTTATTCCAGCCAGCTGTAACAATTTCGTAATGCTTTCTATCTTTTTCTAGTTGGGCTGCTTTTTTAGCCTTCTCTTTGGCTTTTTTTTCTGCTCTTTTTTTAGCAACCCTTTCTTTTCGTAATTCAGCCTTAGCATCTTCAGCTTTTCTGTTTTCTAGATGTACCCTTCGTTTTTCCTGTCGGGCAAATTTATTTCTTTCGGCCTCTAGACTTTTTTCTGCTGAAACCCTTTTTCGTGCTTCTTCTTTTGCTTTTTTCTCTGCAACCAATCTTTCACGTCGCTCTTTTTCAATCTTTAATTTCAGGTTTTGCTTTTTTTCTTTCTCTAACCTGATTTGTTCATTTTTTTTTTGCAACTTCTCTCTTTCTTTCCTTACAATTTCACCAGTAATGACCTGAAGCTCGCCTCCCCAGGGACAATACCCAGAGGATGCGTAAAAATGAACCGTTCCTTCAGGATCAGTACAGTAGAAAAAAAGTGCCTTTCCCGTGGCTGGACTAACAAATCCAGACTCTACTCTCTCAAGTGTGACTTCGTAATTCTTGGTAGTAGCAAACTGCTTACCCTTCTCATATTTTTCAATGAGCTCGGGGGAACAACGCTGTGCCTGCTGACCAAACTTATCATAAAGAGCCTGTTCAAAAACCTGAATTTCACCAGTCAAAGGATTGACTGTGCAAAACTTAGCCATAGCCGGTCCATCAATAGGATGAACCAAGGAGTCCCCTTGAATCAGGAACATTGCCAAGGAATGCAATGCAAAAAATGCTGCAATGGTGATCATCCCCGCAAGCCGTCGATCTTTCTTCCAGCTAAAGAAAAGCCGGAAAATTGCGTACCACAGAGGTACCGCAACAACTATTCCAATTGCCTGGGCCAGATAAGGATTCATTCCGAATCCGGAAATCTTGCTGACCACGTACGGATAAACCATCAAAAAACCAAAAATCGAAGCATATTTAACAAGACTGATCAAAATCAGAATTGCCAATGCCACAAAAAACAACCCGAGAAACAGTTTAGCTGTCCTCTTCATAACACACCTCCAATGGTTATTTTCAACGAACAATATTTAATCTTAAATCATTAAAATCAAATATCGTTTTTTGAAAAAAATTAGGGGCGAAAGCAAAGTTGTTCACTTCGCCCCTAGCATTATTTTAGTTTCAAAGATCCCTCAAATAAATGATAACTTCTCGGGGAGAAATATTAGCGCATTTTTTTCTAAGCCACCTACTTGACTGATATCTATCTCTTGAATATTTTGTTTGTTCAATCCATTTTGGATTTGCTTTTATCTGAATCAGATAATGCAAGGCCATATTATCACATAACCACTCTGCATCGTCACCTGATACTTCGTCCTGGCTAACAAACTCATGTAACCAAGCGTGAAAAAGTTCATGCACCAAGATGGCTCTGTGCACATCAAGTGGTAACCCAAAAAGAATGCTAATCAAGTGATTCGTAACTTCTGTTTTTCCCAGAAAAGGTTGGATATATTTAGTTAAACAATTCCCCAAGGTTGTACTACCTCGATTCCTATTTCTTTTAGTTATAATCCCAAGGGTATTCAGATCGACGACTCTATATTCAATGGGTTTCCTTGGAAACCATGAATGCAGGTGCAATATCCGACTAACACCATTTATTATACTTTGATCAATTTGAAAAACGGCATCAATTGAACAAGTCGGGCAAATTACCCGGTAATCGGCTAAGTGCATTACATCATTAGGAGCCATTTGAGAGTGACAAGTAAAACACTGAAAACGTGGATCATGGCACCCTTTGCAAACAGCACCCTGGTCAGTGTTGAAATATCGTCCGTTTATTTTATTCCTACAAAGGCAACATTTCAAAGCAATTGAGTCATAACATTGTGAATGGTATAAAGAACCATCACATTCAACAGTATTATTCCCAATTAATGGCTGACTACAGACCGAACACTTTGGCGCACGTGAATTCACGCAAAAATCACAATACGTTACATTATTCAATGTAAAAATTTGTCTCGCGGATCTACCGCAATCGCACCTCATTTTAATCCTTGGTGATAAAAAAGATGATAGCGATAATGATGATAATCAGCAGAATTCCTCCACCACCCGAATCACCACCAGCAACAACGCCAAGACTAATAAGTGAATTTAGCATTTTCGTCTCCTCTAAATTTTAGTCAATGAACAATATTTATTTTCAAATTATTAAAAACAAATATTATTGATTGAAAAAAGTTGGGGCAGGCAAGCTAAGCCTACCCCGTTGGTTATTAAAATTCATCAAAAATCTTTATACCTAAATGAAAAACGCCAATAGTCAATAGTACGTAAATTGGGATCGAAAGAACAACCATGACAACTATATGCAATTGTGCCCAAATGAGCAGGGACAATATATCAGCAGTCAATACACTTATTACTGCTAAAAAAGGAAGCACAATAAACGCACCAACCATAGTTGGCCCATTCCCGTCTGACAGTCCAACACATAACGTAATAATAGAAATAATTACTGACAGAACGAAGAAAATCCCCGCAATAATATTTGTTTTTTTGTGATTTCTAAATTCCCAAAACCACGCAGTATAACTTATTTGCATTTCAGATTCAGCAGGGACAACTTCAACTTCCTGTGTTGTTCCCTCGAACGTTGGAAACTCCAGTTCAAATGGGACATAAACTGACTCTTGATGCACCAAAATTTCTTTATTGGCTATTTTTGCCACAAGAACAGAACTGACAGGCAAAAGTTGACCTCCCCAAGGACAATATCCTTCAGAAGAAAAAAAGTGTGCTTTTTTCTCAGAGTCAAAACAATAGAAGAACAATGGTTTTCCAGTTGCCGGACTTATGAAACCATCCTGCACCCTAGAAAAAGAAACTTCCTTGCTTGTTCCATCAGTAAAAGTTTTTTCTCTCTCGTACTTTTCAATCAATTCCGGTGAGCACCTTTCCGCTTTATTACCAAACTGATCATAGATAGACTGTTCAAATGTTTGAATTTCACCTGTCAAAGGATTCACAGTACAAAATTTCGCCATTGCGGGACCATCAAATGGATGAACCAAGGAATCACCTTGCAATAAAAACATAGAGAATGAATGCAAAGCGAAAAAAGCTACAATTGTAATCATGCCAGCCATTCTGCGATCCTTTTTCCAACTAAACAAAAGTCGGAAAACTGCATACCAAATTGGAATGGCTACAACAATACCGATTCCTTGCGCCAAATATGAATTCATCCCAAAACCTGTAATCTTTGTAACTACGTAGGGATAAATAAGCAAAAAACCAAAAATAGTTGCGTATTTCAGTAAACTGACAATCATTAGGATTGCCAAGCTGATAAAAATGACTCCAAAAATTATTCCTGCTTTTCTCTTCATGTCATCCTCCACAGCGTTGGTTTCAATGAACAATATTTACTTTTAAATTTTTTAAAAATAAGTATTGTTATTGAAAATTGAGGGCAAGGTGCAAGCACCTTGCCCTGTGATTTATACTCTTCGCCCCTTCATTTTCTTTACCCACGGATGATCCGTGGCCAGGAAAAGGGTACAGACACCAATGACCGCAGCGGCCACAAAGGCACCAACGCTCCACTTTTCCTTTTCAGTGAAGGGAATGGGGTTTCCCTCCTCATCCTTGAAAGGCTGCCATGATCCCTTGATCAACAGCACCCCGCCAACAAGCAATGCAACGATCACTAAAACAAACAAAATACCAACAAAGTTCAACATCACACCACCTCCATTTGTTATGTGTGACTTACTAGTTGACCATCAATCATCATCCTTTCCGAAAATCGCATCTCGACATCTTTTGTAAAGCGAATCAACGCCTCGCCTGGTAAGTTTACGCATTTCCTTGGCCGCAGTCTCCGCTTTTTGTTTTTTTATTTCTGCCTTTCTATCTGAAAAAGCAAAAAAGCTTCCCAGACCATTCATAAGCATTTCTTTGCCTAGATCAAAGGCAACTTCCACAGCCTCTTCTACAACTTCTTCCTGCTCACCGGACAACTTAATTTTGGCATCTTTTTCTTCTGTTTTATTTTTTTTCACCACCGCCTCCTAAAAGTAAAAGCTTACTTTCCGCGGAAGCCGATAACAGATTTCGTTTTTTCTGTGTTTTTACGTATTCTTCCAAGTCGCCAGTCTTGTGAGCGCAAACTCCGATCAAAATCTGAACCAAATCATCAAGATCAGAATCACACATTTCAAGGTATTGTCCCTTCGTCTCTTTTGCAATTTCCTTGTAAAAGCCTTGCGTTTTGTAGAGTTTCTTGTACGCTAAGGCCCCTTCTTCAAAACAGAACATGGAATAAACCGTTACTCCAAGCTCAACAAGCTTATCGATCTCGTCCTTGTAATTGAATTCATTCCGACAGTTAGAAACTGGGTCAACAACGCCATGCGGAGGCATATCTCCAATCAACACTACCATCCTGATTGAACCAGGGGTCCACTCAACATCATGTGCTAAATGATGAAGAACACATTCCAGGGCAGAAAGACCATCACCACCGCCACCAGGCCGAACTTTTTCTATTTCAGTCTGAATATCTTGCGGATCGCTCAAAAAATCGGTAGCCGAGAAAGCACGAACTCCATCAAAATGCCTTTCTTCATCGCCATGATTCTTGTAAGCAATGTAGCAGAAACGAGCCTTAGGATTTGTTTCACTCACTTCTTTCACGATCCGAGCAATTGCCTTTTTTCCTCGGTCAAAGTAACCCCACATACTAGCAGTAGTATCAAAGGCAAAAGCAACCTCCAAAATTCCCTTTCCAGGCGTTTTACCAGTAGAACCAAATCGCTTTGATTCTCTGGTTTTGGCCAAGCCTCGTCTTTCGCCAAGTTTGGTTAAACCACCAGCTCCTGAAGTTGGACGTTTAATAATATTTGCCATTGTCTCCTCCTTTATAATGTTTTGTCGTAATCAGCACGTTGTTGAGCATCTTTCAATATTTGATAAGCTTCATTAACATTTTGAAATTTTTCATCGAAAGCTTTCTCGATCTGAGCTCTAACATCAGGATCACTGACTTTATTCATCTCTGCAGTCTTCACGTCGGGATGATATTTTTTTGCCATTTTCCGATATGCTGATTTGATTTCATTGGAGGTCGCAGATGGCTGAATTCCCAAAATATCGTAATAATTCTTTCTTGGGCCTTTGGATGAAGTCCCACTGTTTGAACTACCACCAGAAGAACTCCCCGCCAAATAATCTCGCAAAGTAACTTCTTCTTCCAACAACTTATCATAAAGCTCAAGCAAAGAAGTCATATCACCAAAATCAAAGCGTGATGCTTTGTAATCATTAAAGTCGGCTTCAATCTCAGACAAGGTCACCAAATCATCGTCAGTTTCTGCTCTTTCTCCTGCCTGAATAAGTAACTCGAAGCAAGTTGCCAACAAATCATCGGTCTTTTTGTAAAGCTCAGCAAATTCAGGGAACTTTTTTCTCGTTTTCTGAATTTTGAGTCGTAAAGGAATAAAGTCAAAACCTTGCTCCCTTACCTGATCCAAGAAATCTTCAGCCGTTTCATCAATAACAGCTTCCAACGGCAGAAGATGCTTGAAGGGTTCTTTGATTCTTTTTTTTCTTGCTCGAAATTGACCAAGCTCTTTCTTTAAAATTTTTGATTGCTCCTTCTTTGCAATTGCCGGGATAAGTTGTGGTAACAAAGAGAAAATGCCAAACAATATCGCTGACTGCCAGCCATCTCGACCATGTATAATTGGTCTCGCACCACTTCCATTCTTCATCGCCCGAATGCCACTCTTGTCAAAAACAGTAGGATGGCTACGAACAATAATTCTGATCCCTATCCAAACTAGTAAAATAACGCCTAAAAATAGCAAAATTTTATATAACATTTAGGCCTCCACGAGCATATATTTTAAATGAACAATTGACAGTATATTCAATTTAACCATACTACTTCTGACTAATTTGTCAACCCTCAAAACAAACCAAATTTTTTGATTCGTTAGAAAAGGGAGGACAGCATTTGAAACTGTCCTCGTAGTTTCTTACCGAAATCCCATAAAGAAACCATCATCAATACTGTTGCAATGCTTGCATTCACCGTTTCTACCTTCAGGATAGAGGAACGGGGTCATTTCACGCTTACACCGGTGACAAAACCTCTTTGAACTCTCTTTTTTCTCCTTAACACCCAAACACGTGCAAAGAGTTTTCAGATAGTGACAATTCTTACACAATAGTAAATATCCCATGTTTTCTCCTTTGTTAAAATTATCAATTATCTCCATCTATTCAAATTATACGTCTAAATAACTATGAAATATACTGAAAAACTTACGAAAGAGAACAATGCGTAAATTTAGCAAAATCATCCAAACATATAATCAATAATACTCATTTCTATTGACATTAAATTAAATTTATGTTAAGGTTGTTGGTCTAATCAGCAATGATTAATTGAATTTTGAAAACTATAACCCAAGGAGGAAACATGTTTTTTCAGGCTGAATTTTCTCAGTTGATCCCCTGGCCCAAGAAAACTGCCGGACAATGGTTCAGAAATCTTTCTGGAAATAGTAAGCTGGGTTATCAGCTCTATTCCGCAATGCGTCACGTACTAGGAATCTTTCCTCTTTTGAGCGTGAACAAGGTTATTCTGTTTAGGGTTAATGGTGCAGATATACCATTTCCAAAAAACAGCGAAGGTGTTCAGTTGTCACAATTGTTCAACCTGATTGGCCAGGCAGAAGATCAAAATGATAACCCTCTACAACTTCGAGTCATCCTCACGCAGTTCAATGCGCCTCTGAGCATCACATACAATGTGCATATTTGCATTGATGACGGTGCTTGCCGAATCAGTATTCATACGCACGGTCAGATGCAATTGCCAACGCTTGACGGCCATGAACAGTTTGTACAGAAAATCAAACTGTGCCTACCCGAATACGCGCACGCTGGGCTTCTCAGGTTTGGCGACTGCCAAGTCGCTCTGGTTTCCAACTTCAATCAGCTCTACGGAACAAGAATTGAGGCTGGATATCAGACCGTTGGGATTGTTCCCAATCTAAAGGTCAAGGCAAAGTCTTTTTACGAAAGGGACTTTTCCAATCAAGCGAACTTCGAGTGTTACGCACCACCGGTTTACCAAACACTTGGGACATCACCACCATATATTCTGGACGGCATTGACCCGTTCGAGTATTTGTTCTGGTTCCTATCGCTTGATCATCTAATTCTAGGAATTGATCCAAACGATCTACTGTACCACGACCCAGCTGGTAATGCTGTTACTATGGAAGATGCACAAACAGCGTTGGATGAATTCAACCAGCAGTCCCCTACGGAATTCATGCGCACACGTATCGAAGCTGGTGAACACGCCAGACTGAATCCAGTCGTTGGCAAGCCACCACATCTCAAGCTGGTGTCTAGCAACGGCGAAGAGACGTAGACAAACACAAATCCCACTATTCACGAATAGTGGGATTTTTTATTACACAGAAAACTTCTTGCGAAAAGATTTTTCCAAAGCGGATTCATCATCCCGTTCCATTAACGCTGTAAAAATATGAATGGCAGCTTTATCGCTTGGATCCACAATATTTGGATAAAATGAAAAAACGTTCTCACAAGTTATCGCATTTGCTTCAATTATGCCTAGAATCACTTCTTTTCCAAATTCCCGTACCTCAGAAGGTCCCATCCTAATTAATGATGCAGCCTGATCAATATCAAGCATACTTGAGTATACACTTCTTAAAATCTGCAGAGCCCAACCTATATTATCAGATGTTTTGAACGCATCTAAATAACTAATAAGAACTTCTGCTGATAGTTCAACACCAAACTTATCTGCAAGAATTTCTCTTATAATTGCTCTGTCTTCAAGCCCTTCAGATTCATCCTTTTCATAGGCTGGTTCAAAAGATAATAGCAATTCCATTAAATGCTTAAAATTGTACTTTCTTTTATCAATTGACAAAGCCAACTCGGTGGCTCGATCAGAATCTGCTCGGTTCATCTGAACAAGAACTCCAACAAAATCGTTTCCCATGACATCCTCCTCGTTTGGATTCGCGATTTTCACGAATATTTAAACTTAACAAAAGAAAACCCCAGTGTCAATAGGAGTTTTCTTTAATCTTAAAACTTTACTCTTCTAACTACTTATCCCAACAAAAATTATTCCCGAAATGGCCAAACTCAGCAGTTTGTTCAAATTGAGGCTTTTTCAACTCTAATAAAGTAATAATCCCTTTAGGAGTTAAATCATAACCTTGTACATTCTCTTTGCGACCATCAATTTCCACAGTCGCCATTACCGGTTCAGCTACTCCAATTGAATAAGCTAAATGGCAAATAACTTCTTTGGCATTATTTTTTTGTAAATAATCAACAGCAATTTTTCTGGCCATGTAAGCAGCGGAACGATCGACTTTGGACGGATCCTTGCCTGAAAATGCACCACCTCCGATAGGAATTCGTGGACCATAGTTATCCACAATCAATTTCCGACCAGTTACACCAGCATCTGCCTCAAATCCTCCTTGTGACCAATCACCAGCTGGATTAACATAAATTTTAAGGTTTTCACTTACATTTTTGTCTTTTAACCATTCTTCAACCAGCCCCTTCATTTCTTCTGCTCGAGCATGCTGAAAGCTGGCCACGACAGTTGAAATTAAATTGTTTTCTAATGTAATTTGAGTTTTGCCATCAGTTTTGTATTTAGAAAATAATACTCGACACAAATCACGTGAAAGCTTTACCTCCAAAGGAATTAATTCCGGAGTTTCACTGCAAGCATATCCAACCATGATTCCCTGGTCACCAGCACCACCCGGATCAACTCCTCGGGCAATATCTGGAGATTGCTGAACTAAATTGACACTAACTTGATATTGATCTCCAGCAATTCGTTTAGCAATTTTTTCCGCATCAAAAACCGCACCGGAAGTAATCTCTCCGGTAATTGTAATAACTCCATGCCCCCCCATTGTCTCTACTGCAACCCGTGAATGTGGGTCTTGCGATAAACAAATATCTAAAATAGCATCGGAAACACGATCACAAATTTTGTCTGGGTGCATTGGTGAAACTGACTCTGCTGTACGTAACATAAATTCTTTGGCCGCGATGTAACCAGAAATAGTTTTTGGTTTTGTTGCAGCTTAATACTTAAATAAAAAATACTCTTTCATCACGAAAAAGTATAATAATTGAATAATTATTTATCTTTCCCGTGCTGGGCTAGAATTGACACCTTCTTGAATTACCTTCAAGGGTTGTCGACAGGTCATCGGGCTATATCCCTCACTGTACTCTTGATAAATGGTTAAATTGTATATATATAATATTACACTAAAATTAATTTTATTACAAATTTTTTAAATGATGCATAATAATCGCTGCGGCACTGGCAACATTAAGCGATTCCATATTTGAGCTGATTTTTATTTTAATAAATTCGTCTGTGCGACTCTTTATTTCATCATCAATGCCACGTGATTCATTTCCCAAGACTAAGCAGTAATTATTTTTCACCTTTATTTCTTCAAGATTATGAGCTTTTTGATTCAATAAAGACGCTAATACTTTGAGCTTTTTCATTTTGAGTAAATCAAGGAGTTTTGATCCTTCATCTTGCTCGATATTTAATTTAAATATAGCACCTTTGCTAGCCTGAATGGTTTTACTATTGTAAATATCAGCGCAAAGTTCATCCACAATAATATTCTTGTAACCAAAGGCAACAGCACTACGAAGGATTGCTCCCAGGTTACCAGGATCATTAATTGCATTTAAATAAATCACCGGGTCTTTAAGATTAGTTTTAGTTTCAACTTTAGCAAAAACTGCGCAAATGCCCTGTGGGGTTTCAAGTTCTGAAAAACTTTTGTAAACCTTTTTGTCAACTAAATAATAGTCCAACTTGAGCTCAGTAAATTCTTTATTGTATTTATCTAAAAAGTCTTGGGTGACTATAACTTGCTCCGGTTTTATTTTTCCTGCAATAGCTTCACTAATTATTTTTAAGTTTTCTACCTTGAACAACGCCAACTGTTCTCTATATTTCTTGAGCTTAAGTTTACGTAATAGTTTAATTTTTTCATTGTCCTTGCTGGTAATAGCCATATAAATAGTGTTATAATATAATAAATATAAACATTATGAAAAGTAAAAAATTAATTCCAGTATTATTAATAATTCTAGCAATTCCCTTTGTCACTTTTGCTTTTTCCTGGAAAAGCATGCTTTTCTGGCAAAAGCCAGTTATCGTCGAACCAATTGCAGAATTAAATCCAGTAGAAATATTAAATGCCAATGAAAAATATTCAAACTGGGAAAAAGCGTTCAATAAAACCAATCTTAATCTAGTTACCACTAATCCACAAAACCTAACTCTCTCCGAGTCTGAACTAAATTACATGGTCAAGAAAAGTTTAGCTACTTTAAAAAATCCACCGATTCAGGATCTAAAAATAGACTTATTGGAGGGTGAAGTAGAAATATCTGGATATTTACTGTCTCCATTTAGAGGGAGCATAAGTGCTATTGTTAAGCCCGTCTATAGCTTGGGTAAATTATCACCAGAAGTCACTAAAGTTCGTTTCAAAAAATTGTACTTTCCAAAAAGATTGGCCAACCGTTTATTATCAAAACAGCTCGAACCTTCATTAAACTTGCTGTACTCAGATTCTAGTTTGAAGGATTTACAGATTATTATTAGAAATGATCGAATACAAATAAAATTATAAGCAATATATTTCAAAAAGGCTTTAGGGCCTTTTTTTATTTAAGCTTTTCATTCAAAGTTTCAACATCGCCAACCACCCAACGGTTTATTTCATTTTGATCTTTGTCTATTTGAATAAATGTTGAAGTATGTTCAACTGAGTATTTTTGTTTTAGATTTTCTTCCTTTGCATAATCCACTTTTAAGACCACAGCCTTGTCTGGGATGTCTGATTGTTGTAAATCAAACTTGGTATCAGCAGTCACTGAATACGGATCCCAAGGAGCATAAAAAAACAAAACTACTTTTTTGCCTAAATCTACCTCTCTCCCTAAAACTGTTGGAGAATAATCCAGATACTTAACTGTTTTATCTGTAATAACTAATTCTTTGGTTTCACCAGAGTTGGTTTTGAGTTTAACGGTTTTTTGACCACAACCGGTTATAGAAAACAACATGATCAAAATTAATATTGTAAGTAAGAAATTTTTTTTCATAGATTAAGCCATCTTTCTCAGTTTTTTTATTCTTTCTTCAATTGGTGGATGGGTTGAAAATAGTTTTTTAACTTTTGTTCCGGAAAAAGGATTTGCAATGTAGAGATGTGCAGTTGCTTTCGAAGCTCGAGCTAAAGGCTTATTTTCATAAGCAATCTTTTCTAACGCGCTAGCTAACCCTTCTGGATACCTAGTCAAAAGTGAGGCTGAAGCGTCAGCTAAATATTCTCTTTTCCGAGAAATAGCAAACTTTATAAGCTGGGCAATTATTGGAGAAAGGACTATAAAAACTAAGCCAATGATTATTAAAGCCGGATGACCACCCTTATTGCTACGTGAACGACCACGACCACCCCAAATACTTATCCGCATAAACCAATCTGCCAAGATTGCGATTGCACCAACCAAAACCGTTACTAACATCATAAAACGAATATCATAATTACCAACGTGAGATAACTCATGAGCAATTACCCCTTCTAACTCTTCATTTTCCAACTTTTCAATTGCTCCCTTGGTAACTGCGATTGAAGCTAATTCTGGTTTTCGTCCCGTAGCAAAAGCATTAATTGACGGATCATCGATCAAATAAACTTTTGGTGCTGGCAGGCCAGCTGTAATACAAAGATTTTCTACCATTCGATAAACATATGGATTGTCCGTTTTTTGAATTTCTTTTGCGCCAGAAGCTGACAAGGCTATCTTGTCTCCTTTGAAATATGAAACACTGGTCATTAATAATGAAAACCCAACAGCTATAATCATTCCAAGGTACGGAACTTGGCCTTGGCCACCATATATATAATCATAAGCATAGCCAACACCAAGCAGAACTGCGAAAAAAATCACAATCAAGAACATTGAATTTCTTTTGTTGGAGTCTATCTGGTTGTACATATATTTTATTTTTTAACAACAATAACATTTCCCTTAATTGTATCAGGAACCTTACGCAATTCCGCTTTGAATCCCTTGTCCTGCAAATATTTTATCCTGGCTGAATCCAGCTTTTCCATTGCCTCTTGTCCTTTTTTTCGTTTTTCCAAGTCATTACTATTAGTTAAATCTGACTGACGACAAAGTTGTTTCCACTCTTCTTTGTCAATACCATATGGATTGGCATGATTCTTGGCCATTCCCTGACAACAGGTCATTAAATACAATTCCGGACTGCCTTCAGATTTCGACCAACTATCAATAATATGATCAGCTAAATCACCACAAGGATGTTTGGCTACCCAGGTGCCATCAGGAATTTTATCTTTTCTAATATCAAATTGAACAGGTTCAACACTTTGATCCAAAATTTTATTTAACTCTTCTACATAACGAAGCTGATGTGGATTAATGTCCAAAACCTTAGCTGGTTTACCGGTCTTTTCAGATAAAACACGAGCCATATCACCAGCGCCACCAGCAATGTCAATAATCTCATCACCAGAAATAGTATCAATTATTTTCGAAAAACCAATCATTTCTCGTTTTTTTCTTTTATAAAATTCTTCTGTTTTTTGGGGGAGAGAAGTATCACTATACACCTCTTGCTTAAGTTCAGGTACCATAAAATCTAAAAGAATACAGTTTTCACTGGGTGTTACGTTGTGAACATTAAATTTCCCAGACTTAAGCATCTGCTGAATTTCTTGAGCTCTTTCTGGTGAAAAATCAACAAAAAGCTCCTTCTGCCGTTCCCTATTCAATTCCCCTAAACTTTCCCAAAGTTTATTGAGATAAGTATTAAAAACTCTCGCCCTATTTTTCTGGGAATATAATTCGTCTGCAACATGTTCAGCTACGGAGACTGGTAAATTTTGGTTTTCGAATTTCATACTTAAACTACTAAAATTTAACTTTTACGTTTTCTTTTTCTTTCTCATCGGCTTCAAAAAAATCATACTTTTTAAATCCAATAGCATTAGCAATCATATTTGTTGGGAAAACTTGAATTTTGGTATTGAAGTCACGAACATTACCATTGTAAAATCTTCGAGCAGCTTGGATCTTATTTTCAATATCACTCAACTCATCTTGCAACTTCGCAAAATTAGCAGAAGCCTTCAGGTCAGGATAACTCTCAGCTACTGCGAACAAGGTTTTTAACGCTCCTGACAGCATGTTTTCGGCCTTAGCTTGGTCTTCTGGACTAGCATCCTTGTTATCATGTGATCCCATGGCAGCTGTTCGAGCTTCAGTTACTTTTTGTAAAGTTTCTTGTTCGTGCGTCATGTAACCTTTAACGGTCTCCATTAGATTTGGAATCAAATCATAACGTCGTTTTAACTGAACATCAATATCTGAAGAAGCCTCGTCCACACGATTACGTAAACGAATTAGTCCGTTGTAGACTGCGATTAACCAAACGATAATTACTGCTACAACTGCCAAAATTACATAAATAATTGTTGCTGACATAAATTGTTTATTATTTATAAAATCAACTAAATTATAGTCTATTATAGCAGAAAAATCAACTTTATTTTGTTTTTATTATAAAAAAAGAGCAAGCCAGTGATGGCTTGCTTTGATTGACTACCAACCCCTTCTTTTCTTTAATTTCTTGCGTCGATTTTTTCTAGCTTGCTCTCGATAGGATTCCTTAGCTTTTTCCTGTCGAAGAGCTCTAGCTTCAACCTTGTTTGGCACATGCTCACGTTTGGTTAATTCAGTCTTAATCTCTACAACTGACAACATTCGACCACCTGGTATCGGCGTATGGCCCTTGTGTCGTTTTGACCTAGCTTTTTCTAAATAATTCAACAAGACTTTTGTAGGTAAATTTGGTAAATCATATGGATTAGTCATAATAACCTCCCTTAT
Organism: Candidatus Falkowbacteria bacterium; assembly: GCA_018674305.1. Classification (NCBI taxonomy): domain Bacteria; phylum Candidatus Falkowiibacteriota; species Candidatus Falkowiibacteriota bacterium. The sequence continues at coordinate 149,324 of JABHAL010000015.1, forward strand.
GACAAAGATTCAAAGAACGAGCACTAAAGCGTATATGCACTAGTTTATCAAGTTCAATGATTTTAAGCAAATATTATAACTACTGTTCTATTGACAATATACAACCAATAAGCTATACTTTAACCTAGGTTAAGAAGTGAAACCTCCGCCACGCGGAGGGGTAACCTAAATTGGTTCCCGACAAACCGATTTAGATTGCTGGTAATACCGGAGTGGGTTAGCTCGCCCTCATCATGGCCCTTGACAGCGGTGTTGGTAAATGAATAGCAGTCAAGTCCATTCTACGACTAGCCCTGCTACCAACCGCGACCGTCTACAGACTAGGAAATACCTCCGCCAAATTGAATGCGCACAATTTGGTTCCGAATGGATATTGGACAAATATGAAACTGGCGAGAAAATTCATATTTGAGAAATATCCAGGTCTAGTCCCTTATTCCGGGGGGTGCGTCAAGCATTTCTTAACCTAAAAGCGCGCCTTGTGCATCATTACGGGGCGCGCTATTTTTTTTGCAAACAAAAAAAAACAACTATTAAAGTTGTTTCTTTTATACAGTTCAAATTCTAACCAACACTTTTCATATATTTTAAGTCTTCCTTCTTAATCATAAATTTACCATCTTTAGCTAGCCTCTTTGCTAGTATTTCATCTTTCTGATCCTCATTAACTAACGACTGAGCAATCGTCTTGGCCTTTTCTCCTATTTCTGCATCATTTTCATTATTAGCAGCCTCGGTAACTCCCCATAGATGCCAACCTATTTTATTCAGTGTTTTTTGGAAATTATCTTGCAATCCAGCAAGATCCACACCCCATTCATTTTTCACCTCACCACGGTCAATTTTTGCTTGAATGACCTCAATTTCATTTTGTTTCAATGCTATTATTTCTTCTAACGCAACAATGTATGAATTTGCATCACTATATCCCATTTGTGATTCCCAATGACCCTCATCAGAGGCTAAACGAAAAGTGTGTTTTTTATCTTTTGAAGATAAAGATTGATATATTTGCTGAGCATATGACCAAGAATCAAAATTATTTCGTTCAGGTAAATCCAGATTATATATATCACCTTCTAACACATCTTTTATTAATTCATTTTTCTGACTTTCACTTAATTCAAAATCATTATTGACAATATCCTCTATTTTCATTGGTTTCTTATTGTACTTTACTCTTTTCCTATCAACTTCTTCAAGTTCTTCATTCACAATTTTTTCAGTCACAACTTCCTCAACCAAAAAATATTCACCTGTCTGAGCATCTCTTATATATACTGGCATGCCCAGGGTTTTGCCTTCTTTCAATATTTCATCCATCAAATTTTTATTACCATGCTCAGTTAAGGCTGAATTCTCCGCTATTTTAACATCAATATCTGAATCAAAAAACAAAGCTGCAATTTGTGGTTTTTTTACTAAAATTTCATTATGTCCAGACTCCGATTTATTAATAGCTTGAGAGATTTCTTCTTTAGGATTTTCAGTATTAAATACATTACTTCGTTCACCTTCAGATACTTGTGAAACACTATCTCTCGCCATTGCTGCCCCAATCTCACCCCCTTTCAATAAAACACCAAAAGAAAAAAAGGATTGATCCTTGACTTCATTCTTTTGCTTATCAAGCCGTACACTTGCAGTTGACAAATTAGGCTCCATTGCCAATGTTGCATGAAACATATCCTGCCATCTAACCCCACGCTTCATAACAGAAACCTGTCCCGGAGTAGTCATGCTCAAAAAACTGTGATTTAATACAGCATTATGTTCTTTACATACCTCCATAACATCCTTGGACTTTTTCTCACCTTCCCAAGTCTCCAGAGCCTCAGCTTGATCTTTATAAAATTCACTTATCAAACTTTCAGCTTTTTCAAGTTCGACTTTACTGTCAGCCTCTTTTTGCAAATCTTTATACATTTGCCACAACCCCTCAAACTCTCTTTGTAAATCTTCAACTTTTCTCCTATCCCCTTGGATCTCATTCTGCAAAGCCCTAATCTCAAATAAATTAAATAATTTAGCAAGTGTTCTTTGCTGTTTTGACTCTAATTCACTCTCCAATTCTTTCAACCTATCGATTACTTCCTTAAACTCCAATTGTTTTTGTTTAATTTTCTCCTGTAATCGTACTGTTTTTTCATTGATATCTGCTTGGCGTTCAGAAAACTGAGCTTCCAGCGCAGCTTGTTGCGCCTCCACTTCTAATTTTTCCTCGGGATTTTTTTCCTGAACAAAATTTCTAAGCTTTTGATTATTTACTGGTGATTCTTTTCTCATAAATTTGCAAACACAAAACTTCGAAAATTATTTAAAATTGGCTCGAAACACTCCATCAAAATTTTCCGGCGGATTAACAAGATATTCTTTTAAGCGTTCAACATAAATTTCGATTGGCCGATCTTCTGGGTAGGCTTCTGCCAACGACGAAAATAACTTCAAAGCTTCCGGCCATTCTTGATTTAAATATTGCTGTGTTGCTAGTCCAAATTTTTCTAATAATTCAGCGTACTTTTTTTTGTCCGCTAATTCACCCAAAACTTGATAAATTTTAATGCCTGTTTGCTTCCCTTTTACAGCAACGGTATCTAAATATCTAAACACAAATTTGTTATTCAATTCAGCTTTTGTTTTTTCACTGGCCAAAATACCAACTCCATAATATTTAGTTAAACTTTCCAGGCGAGATGCTAAGTTCACATCATCACCAATGGCCGTGTAATCAAAACGCTGATGTGATCCCAAATTTCCAACCACCACTTCGCCCGTATTTAACCCAATTCCAATCTTTATCTCAGGCATCCCTCGGATTTTCATTTTTTTATTAAATTTTACTAATTCACTTTGCATTAATAATGCTGAAGTTAACCCATCTTGGCGATGATTTTCATTATGCAAAGGTGAATTCCAAAAAGCCATAACCGCATCACCAATAAACTTATCCACAACCCCGTTATTATCCATAATCACAGTTGTCATTTCGGTTAAATAATCGTTTAAGTAATGTACAAGCTCCTCGGGCTTCATTTTTTCTGACAATGAAGTAAACCCACGAATATCAGAAAACAAAATAGTTAATTCTCGCCTTTCTCCGCCGAGATTCAATTTTTCTGGTTTAGCAATTAGCTCGTCAACAACTTCCTTAGCTACATATTGGGAAAAACCAGCACGAATTTTTTGTTTTTCTTGCGATTCTAATAAATATCGAATCACAAAAGCAGTAGCAAAAATTAAAATTATTAACAAACAAGGATATAAAATCGAAAATAACCAACTGAAGACAAAGGCTACAACTACACCCAGTAAATATAAAACGATTAACAATACCATGCCCAACAATGAGTAATACCAACGCCAAGCAAAAGCTACAAAAGCACTAATTATTCCTAAAAGTATAAATAGACCTAAATACAAAATTTGATTATCAACTTGCTGAACATATGCCGACTGTAAATATGACTCAATCAAGTTAGCCTGAATTTCCACCCCAGACATAGCCTCAAACTTAGTCGAAGCCGTGAAATATTGATCATGTAAATTGTCTGCAGTAGCACCGACTAAAACAATCTTGCCTTGCAAAACTTGACTATCAAAATCCTGATTGTAAACATCTATGAAAGAATATTTTTGAAAAGTATTTTCCGGACCAAAGAATTTAATGCGAAATAATCCGAACTGATCAAAATCAAATTTTTCAGGATATAAACTATCAACTTCATTCCACAAGCCAGCTTTTTGTAGAACACCAACAAAAAACGGCGTCACCATTTCATCTTGATATTTAACAAAATTAGGTGTACGTCGAATCTGCCCATCCTGATCTGTTATCAAAGAGACATGCCCAACAGAGGACCGTTCTTGAATCTCTGATATTGGCCACAAAGTTTCAGTGAACTGAGGATCAGCACCTAAAGTCAATTTTAACTCACCCTCCATTGGAAAAACTACTTTGTTCCCCTCCTGCAAAACTGACAACAATTCATTATCTCCACCGCTCGACTCACTAAAAGTCATATCATAACCAATAGCTTTCACTCCAGACTTACTCAATTTATCAATCATTTGAGTATGCAAACTTCTTGACCAAGGCCACTCACCAAAAGACTGAATTGATTTATCATCAATTCCGATCAGAACAATTTGATTAGAAATTTCCTCTTGAACAAATAATTTATCTTTTAACTGTTCATCAAATAAATTAAAAACCTTAAAATGCAATAGACCGTACATCAAGCCAACACAAACTACAGCTGTTAAAATTGCGCTCAGAATTTTAGTTTGTTTTTTTAACATAGCAGTTAATTTCTCAGTTTAGTTGAAACCAATAGAACTGTAATTGTTGTTTGGCCTGTAAACGAACTATTATCATCTGGTCGATACGTACCAGAAATTGTAGTAGCACCACCATTGCGATTGGCTGTAAAAATATTTCCCTTCAAACTACCGACGTCATTACCACTGATTGAATCTCCACTGGCTGACCAATTTATTTGTTCAGTGACATCTAATTTACTACCATCACTATAAATCAAATTGGCGCTAAGCTTTGAACTCGCATCAGGAATTAAGCTTGCTGGATTAGCAGTGACTACTAAACTTTGAGCCACAGGCACCACCAGCTCCTCAGGCTGATCAGTTGAACCACTGTCAGTGATTGCAGGCTGTTCTTCGGTAACAGCTGGTGTATCAGTTGTGACGGGATCTTCTAATGTTGCGGATTCACCAGTAGTAGCTGGTTCATCAGTCGCAATAGATTCAACGGTTGTTTCTTGTTCTGTCGATTCAGAACTCGGCACCTGGTCATCTGCGGTTCCATAGGTTGGCTCTGATTCCTGTACTTCAATAACGACTGGTTCAATTTTAGGCTTAGCTAAATCTTGTTCAACTTCTAGCTTTAATTCACCTGAGTCAACACTTTGTACTTCCTCTGAATCTAAACCTTGAATTTTATTAGCGATAAATGCAGCAACTGATTGGTCAAAAATCTTGCCTAAAAATACTTTTCGTAAACCATCATATCGTGACAACTTATTTGTAAATTCTTTATCAAAAGACTGCAGTCTCTGTAATGTTGCTAAAGTCTGTTTATTAAATTCTGCTATTTTCAACTGTTCAATTGCCTTGGTTACTTTTGTACTATCAATTAAGCCCTGAATTTCAATTCCTCTTTTGGTTTCTAGCTTTTGTTTATAACTAGACTCTGTTCCAGACAAAAGCAAACGGATCTTTTCAAACCCGGTTTTAATCCCATACAAAGGATGGTCAGGTAGTAGCCCAACGTCGCTAATAATTGCTTGCCTTTTTGTCTCTAAATAATTTTCAAAATTTCTATTCATCATTATATTATTGTAAATCCATGGCTCTTCTTTTTGTTGTAACTTTAATTCATCTGTACCAACTGTTTCCTGCTCATAAGTTTTCTTTACCAAATCATAAGTCAATTTATCACCGGCTGACATATTTGCTAGAATTGCTGCCTCTCCAACAAGACTTACGTCAACATCATTTTCATAAACAAAAACTTCAACTGTAATATCCGTTAAAGTTACATTAAAGGCAGTACCACGAACTGTTGCCACAACTGTACCCGCTTCAACTTCAAAAGCAGCAGAAGGATGCAATAGATTCATTAATCTTGACCAAACCTGTCCTTTTTGCAATTTAACTCTGACCTTGGTCAACAAAGGTGAGTTGGAATTAATATATCCCTTGGTAATAACAACTTGTGAATCTTCAGCGACCATAACTTCCTGAGTATCAAAAAAACTAATTCGCGCTACTGAATTACCATTGGTTTTTATAATGTCACCTTCGGAAACAATTTTAAATTTTTCAACTTTCTGAAAATCATTATCAGTACTTCCATTGTGCCAAACATCTCCCTTTTCTACAATTAAAGCGATTTCTGGTTCTACCAAGTCTGTTCTCCCCATTGCACCGTTAAACCAAAATATTACTATTACAATGACAACCGCTAAAACAATTAAACCAAAAGTTTTTATTTTTTTCATAAATTTAGATCATTAATTTTTAAACCTCCTAGTAACAGCTTAGCAAATTTTGGCCGTGAATTCAACCTAAACTTCATTATTTCGATCACAAAACCAAGCTTTTGGGTTGTTACAAATATAACAACGAGCATGTTCCAGTTCGGATTGGTCTCGTAACACGCGGTCGTAAAATGATTTTTGCCAATTAAAATCAAAACAATTTAGACCATATCGAATTTGTTTGGTACAAACATTTTTGAAGGAATTTATGATTTTGGAAATTAATCCATAATTATTTCGTGTAGGGATCGGGCAATGCCCGTTCCCTACGTTTTTTATATATATTATACCGTGCATATGATTCGGCATTACAATATATTTATCCAATGAAACATTTTCATAATACCGTGGAATTAATTTCCAAAATTCATTTACCACATCACCACAAACATTCAAAATCATTTTTTCATCAACAACATCACCAAACCAATTTATTCTATTCTTCGTACAAATCGTTAAATAATAAAAACCGGGCAATGAATAATCAAACGCCCGACAACGGTTTAATTTTCGTTCTGGACCATTGTACATATATTAACATTGTGACAATTAATTTAAGAAACCTATAGCAAAATGTTATCCCCACTCGTCAAATCCTATTAAAACAAAAACTTCTCTTCTATACAGCGGTGTTTTTTTGACGATGAAAGTCGTCAATATTAAGATAACAATTTTTTAAAATAAAAAAGGACCCTTGTATCGACAAGGGTCCTGTCTTTCTTAAACGCGCTGTCTATTCCTCAGACCAAGCAAGATACCTCCTAAAAGTAGAAACAGGACAATTCCTGTTGCTTGTCCGTTCTGAGATGTAGAACATCCGTCTGAACTTGAACACCAGTTTCTATCGCTACTGACAGAAAACTCTTTCTTGGCAGTAACTGTCTGGTCATTATTTTTCACCGTAATTTTAACTTCATGTTTCCCAGTGCTACCACACTCAAGGAAAACATAAGCTTCAACGTGATAATGATCATCCACCCACATAAAATTACTGTTGATATCTGTATCGACAGATAAAGAACCAAAGATATAGGAGAACTGTTCACTCTCTGGAACATTATCAGACCCATACAGATCAAAGCTTATGACCATATGAGTAGCTTCTTGAGCGTTATTAATCGACAAATTTTCTATGGCTAAATCACCCTCTGCTTTAGGCTTATTACCACAAGAAGTGATTATAACTTGTTTTGTCGTGCTAGTAGTAATATTGTCGATGTTTATATTCATTGTCACTTGATAAGTTCCCGGCTGATCATAAATATGAGTTGCTTTCAATTGCAAAGCCCCATTACCTATAAGACCAGCTGAACAAGCAACTTGTTCAAAACCCTCAAGTCCAAAGTTCACATAGCAACTGACAACCTGACTTGGAACCGCATTGTAGATAAGCCATTCCGACTTAACATCACAGAATCCCATATTCACCACATAGTAATTCTGTCCCTTGACAACGGGGTCACCTGTCGGAACTTCACCTTCAACGCATTCTCCGTCTTGACAAAACTCATTCTGAGCACAGGGTTGTTTGATGGCCACCTTTTCCCCATCTTCACTTATCCACCAAACATCATTCTCAAAACAACCAAGTTCGAACACAACGGAGCAGTCCATTTCCAGGCAGTACTCAATTAATCCTGCCGGCAAAAGCCCATGTTTACCCAACATCTTCATTAAGTCTTCGTCTTTTACCTTGTCGAGCATTTTTTGAAGAACTAATTTTGCATCTTTGATCAACAAGTTTGCTTCTGCCGTTTTTGCATTGAAGGCAGACGTTCCCAAAGAACTTTTGATCTCATTAAGTAATGCTGTATCCTTGGAAATCATGGCCTGAGCAAGACCCTGTGTATTAATATCAGCTAAATCATCAAAAGAGTCTCTGACTACTAATTTCACTGAATCTCGATATTTTGTTTTCCAGCCCTGAACTCCAAACATATTTTGAGTTGGATGACCGCCACCCCAAAGATCTGCTAGCACCTCCAAGATTGCAGCTTGTGCACCCTCTTTGGCAATAGGAATGCCCAGCTCATAAACTAAAATAGCTTTAGACTTTGCATGCATATACTCATGCATAACAATAGAAGTTAAAACTGCTTTCACATCAGCCAGATAAGTAGCTATAGGAACTGCTGAATCTGCAGAGCCGTATAACAACTCCTTCAATCGTCCTTCATGTACTGTGAAAATAATCATTTCATGGAACTCGTCTACATTATAAGCAGCTGGAATAGCTTCATCTATTCCATTGAAAAGCTCCTCGCTTTTTTTGAACCAATTATACTCACCTAGACTAGCCAAGGGATCAGCAGTAACTGCAAGAGCTTCAAACCCTTTAACGCTTGGGGCTTGACCATCAATTGCCTCTAGTGCCTTTTTAAGATTTCCACTACTAATCACTTCACGCATCACCAATCTATCAACTTCTGAAAATTTCATGGAAAAAAGAGATTTGTAATTATAGAATGGATATTTTTTAACTAGAGCAACAGCATCACCTCTAACACTTTCCAGAACAAGTGGGTCTTTGATTTTCTTTACGTGAATTTTTCCACTTCTAGCAAAGACCACAAACTTTTCAGTTTTTCCACTTGTTAAATACTTGATGTATCGCAATCCATGTTTTCCAAGAAAGACAAGTCCCTTGATGGCATTGTAACCAAGGTCAACAAATGCCAAGATTGCCACAACATAAGCTAGTTTTGGATACGTATCTTCTAGCAGAATAAAACCTGCGGTCTCACCACAAACACCCAGAAGAGCAATCCCAATTGGAGCAGTGGCTACCTCAAATATTCCTGCAACAATCAAGAAGACTGAAGCTCCATAACACGAACCATACAATAAAATCTCATCAAAGTTGTCCATCATCCAGTCAAGACCAAAGAGACCGATATCAAGCACATCGTCCATCACATACAGCCCATTCTCGTCCCACCATTCAAAACACGTAGCTGATGTATCCGTTTCTGGACTGAGACACGGTGATTCCGTCAGATTAACGATAGAATCAATCATCCCCATCATTTCAATGATTTTTTCTTGCGGGATTACGTTCAAGTCTATCACATAAGCATCATTATCATTGAGGAAAATATTCGTTTTGACCAACAACTCCAGTGAATCTCCACCATGAATTGCTTGCCAACTGAACTCGAATTCATCCCCCTCAAAGAGGACAAAGTCCTGACTTAACTCCTCTTCTGCGTCTACGAGTAATATTTCAACCTCAATGTAATTCGGAACATTTTCTGCACAAAATGCAGAAAATGTAATTTCAAGTAAGGCAATGTCACCCTCAAAAACTGCAGTAGCGACAGAGCCGTCTTCATGTTTCCACTGCGCGCTTATAATTTCACACGGAGATGGATTATAAACACAATCACCAAACACACAAGAGTAAAATTCCGGACACAGATTCACATCACCCCAGTCACAACACTGTCCATCGCACTCACATTCGCGATAACCAAAACCAAAACACTCTTTTTCGTTTGGTTCGCAATTGCTTTCACAACAAGGAGAAATACATTCCCCTGCCTGGCAACCACATGAGCAAGGATCAGCGTCCAAATAGTAACAATCCAAATCATTTGAGGAGCACTTTCCATTACTCAACACCGAACTGTAATTTGATGAACATACATTTGGTAATTCAGTGCAATCATCAATAATTTCAGTCGTTACATCACAACCATTTTTCCAAACTAGATTATCATTTTCGCAAGTCTGATAATCCTTGGTGGGCAAACAGTCGTTAACACAATAACCGTCACTACAGACCTTGTTTGATCCACACTGATAAGTTTGCTTTTGTAAGCATCCGTCCTTGAGTAGACAAGTCCACTTTTGGGACGGGCTATTACAACCAACCTCATTCAGCTCGCAGATTTCATCGCAACAAGGCTCAAGACAGGAATCATTCTGACAACCACAGTCACACTCTATAACTTCAAGTGTCACAGGTGACCAGTCATCCTGACATGCACCATTCTGGCAAATCTCCTGCATCTGATTTTGAATAACATGCTCATCGCCTGATTTGCAGATTGAATAACTTGAACCATTCTGTGTTCCGTCACAAGGATCAATTTGATGGTGTGGCGAATTATTCGAATCATAGCACCAGATTCCACCCAAATGACATTTTTCACTTGCACAACTGTTGTAACAATTAGTTTTGCAACTACCGTTTAGACAGCCACAATCACAATCAGTTTCAACAGCGTAATAGCAATCCTTGTCTTGCGGAGAGCAAAAACCGTTGCTTAAAACATTCCCGGCAGCATTACAAACATCAGGTTGTTCATCACAGTCTTCAATTATGCTAGTTTGGACATTGCAAGAATTTTTCCAAACTAATTTACCAGCCACACAAAATTTATTTGCTTGTACTGGCAAGCAGTCTGAAACACAATTACCCGCGTTACAAACCTTACCAACCCCACAATTAACATAATCTTTTTCGTAACAACCGTTTGTATTGTTAAAATCACAGGTCCACTTTTGAGTATTATTAGCGTTACAGCCTACTTGAGCGGAAGAGCAATTACTCTGACAGGACTGGCATTTATCATTGTAACAATTACATGATTCATAATGCCATTCCAAACAAGTATCGCTGTCAAAATTGCCACAAGTTTTGAGCATATTACTGCTCATACATTCCTTGTCGCCATAATCATCACACTCATCATCACAGAGCAACACACACTCACCATCGTCACATTCTGTGCCTAGTTCACAATTAGCCCAGTCTTTTTCATAGCAACCAGTATTGGAATTATAATCACAGTCCCACACTTTGCTACCAGAATTATTACAACCATCACTGCCTGACGAACATTCATCATCACATTCAATACATTCACCGTTACTGCAACCATTATCGCAATAATCAATTACCTGCATACCTGAATAAACTGCCTCTTGTTTGCAAGTAGTATTACTACAATACGGTTCATAATCATAGGAATCATACTGAAGCCAATTACCATCGCAATAGGCCTGAGAGTCATAGCCACCAAAGGCTGTACACTCTTCATCGACATGATCCCATTCGTTATCAGAATTAATACACCAAATATCTCCATTCTTGCATTGTCGATCAACACAAGTATGAAAACATTTAAAATAACTACAATACCCAGAACAGCAAGAACCACCAGTAGCACACCAGCCACCGTTACCTGTGCAAGCCTCAGCTTGATTAGCAAAGCCCAAACAAAACAACAAAACAATAGCAAAAATTGCATTTCTCATGATTCACCTCTTTTTTAGGTTTCAATTTGTGTTGTCAACGAACTTTCATTAACATTGTACACTATCACACTACAACAAAAAAATCAAGCTAAACAAAAAGTTGAGATTAATACTCTCAACTTTTGACTTTTGGCTAAAATTAAACCTTTTCAACTAATAATCTTATCATTTACAATAGCCTTGAGTATAAGGCAATCCATAGCTTTGATGTAATTTAATATTTGCATGATCACGATTATCTAAATTCATATCCCACAAAGACAAAGCTTTTCTCACTGCACCTTTAGTAATAACCACTGTTTTTACTTCACCTATGTCTGGTCTATTGTAATGATAACACCCCTCTAATCCAATAATTGAAGGATTTTCCACACAAGTATAAGAAAAGCATCCTGAAACACCTTGATTATGATCTGGGCAATAAGTTATTAAGCCATAGTCTGGCTCAATGAGCGTGCCATCAGTCGGATTAAATACATGCCAGGCGCCATCAAAATAGACGTTAGCAAAAACATGCCCGTTGGCAGGAACAGCAGAGCAACCATTTTCTAATTGATTATATAAATCTAATTCTATGGTGTCCACATAAATAGCAGGATAGCCAAGTTCTCTAGCTAAGGCCACAAATCCAATTCCAAAATCCGTACAACCCTGCATATAATCACTATTAGAAATCATATTTTCGGCAGTTTTCACTCCTTTGTCAATTTCAAATACTTTTGGAGAAATATCATAAATCTCCTTTTCAAGATAGCTTGTAATTTTTTTCAAAACTGCAATCGGTTTATTCAGTTGGACATTATTTTTTATTTGATTCACTGCCTGCTCTATTGAATTCCCGTCATCGGTTTGCATATCATTATGAAGCCATTCTTCTATTTCCGGTGGAGCACATCTTTTTTCTGCCGGCAAACATAACGCTGAACTGCAATCATTATCCCCCTGACAATTTTTATTTATACCGCATTTTTTACCGAATTTTTCTAAACATTTTCCACCGCAATCTATATCAGTTTCAAAAACTTCTTTCTGACCATTATTACAAAGTTCTATCATCTCAACACATAAACTTTCATAACATGAGCCGGATTTGCAGTCCTTACCTTTTTGACAAACAGAACCGTTGGCTTTACCACATTCACCACCCACATCAGCTCCGGTTTCGTTCTGATTTTTTACATTATCAAAACAAGTTGGTGGTAAACAGACTTTACCATTAACCTCTTCAAAAATTTCTTCCGAAGAACCGCATACTCCACTTAAACAATCAAATTTACTAACACAAGAAATACCAACTGGCGATTTTCCTTTATTCTTTCCAATAGATGACGATAAGCTTTTTACCCCTCCCAAAATATTGATTAATGAAGATTCTGGTTTAGTTACAACTTTCACGTCCACTACTGATTCTCTGGTTGATAATTCTTTTTTTTCAGCTTTTTGTTTTCTCATGTTCGTAGCAATTCCAGCTGCTGCAATGCCCCACATCCCCAATACTATAATTATAACTGCTACTTTTTGGTAGGTTTTTAACTGAGTTTTTTCCGCTGTCCTAGGTTTTGCTTGCATAAAATAATATTGTTATTTTCATACTAATCATAACTCAATATTAAAATATTTACAATTGACAACTCCTTCAATTTTAACTAAAATAGAATTGAATTGATCATTAATAATTTAATTTACCTCTCGACAAGCTCGAGACATATGAGGAGCCCCCAATGTTCGAGATCATTAAAATAGATGGAAAGTTGTTCAGACACGAAGTATTATGCACGAAGGAATTTTTCCTACCAATGAAGAGAAAAAACCAAATTCATTGGGCAGCAATGAGTGAAGCTGAAATCATCTTGTATGCAAAAGCTTATTGTCAGCATCATGAAATCAAAAGACAGAGGCACCTTGCCAATGGAAAGAACAAACACGACGGGCTTTACAACATCCTTTATAAATCCAAATGGATGAGGCAAGTTTTCATCGTCGATGAAACTAAACCTGTAAGACTGGGTGAGGATGATTTTATTATACCTTTGGATGGTGGCGGCAGGGTCAGCTGGAAAAGCATGTCGCGTCAGGAAAAAATTGATTATATAATTGCCTACTGCAAGGAGTTTAATATTACCAACTCCACACAACTCCAAAAAGGTCCTAACAAGAACCCCGGAATGCACAGTAGGTTACTTGACGATAAACTGATGACTGACATCTTCGACCGAGAAAGGCTTGAAACGTTGTGTGGAGAACCCTTTCTTATTCCTCTATGTGCAATTGACAAAGTTGCTTGGGAAAAAATGTCCGAAGACGAGATCATTGAATATGCAAAAGCTTATTGCAAACATCACAAGATCAAAGGCTCTGGGGCATTGTCAAATCACAAAACTAAGCGCAACACAGGCATGTACAAAGCACTCATGGACAGAACCTTGCTAGATCGAGTTTTCAGCCGACCAAAAACAAAATCCTATCCAGTCAACGGAACAACATATACTTTCCAAATTCGCAAAAACCGACAAATTGACTGGAAATTGGTAACTAAAAAGAGATTAGAAAAATTTGGTCGAGATTACTGCATCGAATACGGGATAAAAACTCGCACTCAATTGAAAAACAAAAATGCGGGACTGTGCAACCAAAAGAGACGCCAAAGTGCTTGATCTGGTTTTGCCACAAAAATTCAGACCTTTCCCTATTGGCCAAGAAACATTTCGTCTGCCTATGATTGGCAGCCGGATCGCCTGGAAACTTTGGACAAACCAAGAACTACTTACGTTTGCCAAAGCTTATATCATAGAACACAACATTGCGGACTCAGGAGACTTGGGATACGGAAATCATAGATTCTCTGAATTGTACAAGTGCCTGATTCGATGTGAACTCATGCATGATTTATTTAATCTTGAAAGCGAAAGACCAGAAAAATGGCAGGAACAGGAATTTACACTTCCAATCCTCACTACCGGTGATGTAAATTGGGAAAAATTCGACAATAAAAAACTCGAAAATTATGCCAAAGCATATTGCGCGCACTTTGCGATTGTTTACCGAGAGCAACTCAAGAAAAAAAAACGAAGCACTTGTTGGGGTATTAGAAAGAAGAAAATTAATACACAAAATTTTTCCCAAAGAAACTACCGTCTTAGCCTTTGAAAGCCGTCATTTCAAATTCAAGGTAAGAAGAGCGAAAGTTCTCTGGCACTTAGCTAAAATTGAAACTCTGAATATTTACGCCGCGTGTTGGTGTATTGCAAATAAAAAAAACGTCAACGACCTACCAAAAGAAATAAAATAACATATTCAGATTGGCACTGTCGCAAGATTTACAAAACATCTACCGACACTGAATATCGAAATCGCTGGTGAACTGAGATGGAAATACGAGATATCCAGCAACAACGATATTCCTGAAGAAATTCTTTGGGCCCTTGGTTACGAACGCTATAACAACACGGCGTTGAGAGCAAGAGGGATTAGAAAAATCAAGCCAAAACAGCCAGTAAAGGTTTCTTCAGTGAAAGAAGTCTTAGACGCTGGACAAATCCCAACGGTGGACGATTTCTGATACACCACCTAGCAATATGACAAGGGTTTTTAAAACTAAAGAAGACAAACGAATTCGAGTGAAAGGGATCCGTCGAATTGAGCGGTCCATTAGAACAACATAAAGACTACTAGTGAATCTACTGGTGGTCTTTTTTATTTTGATTAAAACATTAATTAAGAGTCTAAACTTATCCTTCGGAGAGTTACTTTTATAACCTGCCTCGACTGACGTCGGTCAAGGCGGCCGCCCCTCCAGCTCCCCCAGAAAGTAAGGGAATCCTTCCCTTACCATCCCTGGTTCGAGTCCTCCTACTTCGCACAAGAGTTTTTATTGGCTTGCCATGAACCCGAAGAATCATCTAAATAAAAACCACCCACCTTGTAAAAAGATGAGTGGTTCATGGCTCTGCGAGTCGGACTCGAACCGACGACCTACTGGTTACACTTATCCAAGGATTTCTCCAGGGCGTGGACTATATCATCACCATAGCAAATGCTTTAGGCGCGAGGCGCTTCCACCTTGATGTAAAAATCAAAGTGTACTCCTAAAAAGGATAGTCTCTGAACCTTCCCCAACTAATGTTAGGGCTTGGCTGCGGATTAGCATATCACAATTGACTTAGCCTTCCCGACAATTCACCTCGTTATTCACCCCAATGTTTCCAAAGGGGGCTGCGTTATATTTTTGTGTACACAGCCAGTTGCTCTACCAACTGAGCTATCGCAGAATAATGTTTTTACCAACTGCGTGTCCGCCGAAGCTTTAGCGTAGGCGGGAGCTATCGCAGAATAATTCTGTAGTAAAATACTATCATATTATTTCAAAATATACAAGAGCCAAATATCAACAAATATTCGCTACCGGTAACAACAGTCCGTACAGTTCGGACCAAAGAACAAACCCTCCGGAGTGAAGAATTCCTTTTTTTCTTCTTCTGTTCCTTTATAATATTTACCAAATAATATTTTGCAGATCGCTTTGCTTTTTACAATACAGGTATAGTCATAACCATCGGACCATCCTTTCACTTGTCTATCCATCACTCCACCACCAAGCACACACAAGGGCTCTAAATAATTTTTTCCGAGAGTTACAAACTGCAAAGTCGGCGATCCAGAAACAATATCTCCGCCACCAAGTTCATTATAAAGCGGGAAATATAAAATAATTAAAACAGAAATTATTATTCCAATGATAATTAGATGGAGCTTTCTCTTTTCCATAGATTTTATTTCTATTTATTTTTCAAGTCCAATGAACGGGCTGGCCTGTCCCCAATAAGTTGGAACTTCACCATTCCATTTTTCAATCCAACGTAATTCCACAACTTTTGGATTAGATCTCAGCGCCTGAGCTTCAACATCAATAGCTGCAGCCTTTCCTTTTGCTTGGGCCACTTGTTGCTCAGCTTCAATCACAATTCTTTCCAAATCTCGATCTGCTTTTAATTTCAACTGCTCAGCAGTAACCTTAGCTTCAATAGCCTCATTAAAAGCTGGTGAAAAACTAAAATCAATAATATTAAATTCATCAATAATAATTGACCGAGCTACAACTCTCTCTGCTAGATTCACTTTAATCTGATCTTTAACAGTTTCACGTTTAGTAATGAGTTCTTCCGCTGTGAACTTGGCAGTTACTGCCTTTACTGCTTCCTGAATTGAAGGTGCAATAATACGAGAATTATAATTTTTTCCGACTTCCTGCCAAATCTTATTTACAGCCGCAGGATCTAAATGATAATTCAAAGCAATCTTAGAAGTAACAACCTGCAAATCTTTGGAAGATGCGCTAGCTGGAACTTCATCTTTTTGGATTTTAACATCCATAACCTCTACTTGTTGGATCAATGGGATCTTGATGTAAAGGCCTTCGTCAAAAATCTTATCCTGAACTGCGCCAAACTGCAAAACTACGCCCCTCTGTCCAGCACCAATTGTACCAAAGCTTCCAAAAATTCCGACCAGGACAATGAAGCCTATTAATACATATACTGCAAACTTTCCTGCTTGTTTTAATTCTTTTACTTTCTTTGGTTCAATGATTTCCATAGAATTAGAGATTAAATATTAAGTAATTAGTTAATTATACTTTTATCCTAGCACCATTTGAGGGAAATTTCAAATAAAAAACACCCTTGAATAAGATCAAGAGTGTTTATTAACTCACCTACTCATCACAAACTTCACCATTGTGATCAAGTTTAACAACAAACGCGTCAGCAAAACCGTTATTAGGATAAACATTGCCAGCCACTACAAAACCAAGAGTCTCAGTTTGCGCTACGGCCATGCCGTTTTCCATATCAGTTCCGCCAAATGTCTTTTGCCATTCAACTTCACCATCATTAAAAAGTTTTACCAGCCAGACGTCGGACATCCCGGCGCCCATGGACCAAGTATCACCCACAGCAATATAGCCAGTATCTTCAGTTTGCTGAATTGAATGAAACAAATCAATTTCACTGCCACCAAGGACTTGTTCCCAAAGCAGATCACCTTCATAGCTTAGCTTAAAAATCCAGCCTTGCCACTGCTCAGCAGGGTCGAGCTGAATTATTCCAGTAAACACTAAGCCCCCATCAAAAGACTGAATAACCTTGTGCACTTCGTTCTTAGTTCCCCCGGAAAATGATTTTTCCCAGACTAATTCGCCAGAATTATCCAACTTTAACACTTTGGCAGTTTGTATATTTTCAATTATATCCTGAGTGTAGCCGGACAAAATAAATCCATCGGAAACAAGTCCGGGACCAAAGACCTGATCAATTGAGGTACCCCAATCTTCAGCTGATCCACCGTATTTTTTCTCCCACTCGAGCTCGCCAAACTGACTCAATCGCAAAACCCAAAAATCTTTTCCGCCTGCGCTATCCGTTGTGGAATAGCCAACTGCCGTAAACTTTCCATCATCCGTCTGCACTACATCATACACTCGATCATTACCGGCGCCACCAAATTTCTCGCTCCAAACTATTGAACCATTGTCAGGATCAAGCTGAAGGATCCAAGCATC
This sequence comes from Candidatus Falkowbacteria bacterium, assembly GCA_018674305.1. NCBI lineage: Bacteria > Candidatus Falkowiibacteriota > Candidatus Falkowiibacteriota bacterium. Next base: position 167,198 of record JABHAL010000015.1, read on the forward strand.
AAACAGAACTGAATCGGGTTGTTGTGCATAGCCTGCAACAACATAACCACCACCAAAAACTTCTTTGACAGACTCAGCCCATTCCATACTACCTTCATCACCAGTAATCACGGTCCATAGAACTTCACCTAATTCATCTAGCTTAGCCACAAAGAAGTCATGTTCCAAAGTAGCGCCCGGTCCAACAAAGCCTACAGCAACACAACCACCATCTGCTGTCAGTGTTAAATCGCTGAAATAATCAGCTTCCATTGTGATAAAATCCGTTTGCCACAAGTCACAAGACTTATCTTGACAAATACCACTCTCATCACAAAACTGCCAAAGATCACAGTTTTCATCACAAAAATCATCCAAACATTCAATATTACAATGAAGCTTGCAAATGCCATCTTCGCAATATTTATCCGGATGACATTCTTGAATCTCAGTCCATTGCCAACAGTCCGACGCCACCTCGAAGCAATATTGGTATTCTTGACCTGAAACACATTTTCGTTCATCAGGCGAACAATTGGATTCACAAGAAACTTCAGAGTTATCTATACTCAAATCTTCAACTTCAATTTCCGATTGCTCTTCCGAATCGATTTGACCACTGTCTTTTTTGTGAACATTCAAATCTTCATTCACAATAAACTCTTGGAAATCGATATCCTGTTCAAGCTCAATATTTGAATCGCTAGGCAACTCCCCAACTACTATGTCTGAGAGAATCCCTGTTGTTGAAGCGCCACATGAGCAAAGAAACAATACAAGTAAAATGATGATTTTTTTCATTGATTTCTCCTTGGTTTAATTTTCAATAAACTATTGACTGACTACCATCAATCAAACAAAACACTCTAACATTTTTGAATAAATATGTCAATTATTGAGACAAAAAATCCCCAAGTCCATTGGACCTGGGGATTGTGTTTTCTAGAAATTGTCATTCAACGTACGGTAGACAAAACCCTCACTGGCGGTGATAGTAGCAATGTACACATCTCCACCAACCGTAGGAATTTGATTCTTGATGTACGAATGAAATTCCGAGGTTGAATCAATCAACCACTTAATAACCTTCAGACACTCCCGCAGGGTCATATCACTCATGTGGTCAATGCTAGCCCCTTCACGAATATTTTGCATAAGATCTTCACACATTGCCATCCCGAGCGACATACTGACACCAGCAAAGTCAAATTCATCGGTAGCCTCGTCAAAAGATCCGTCCGGAGCTCTCTTCTTCGCTTCTTCAAAAAGCGCATCGATATCTTTCAAGCCATCTTCCAACATCTTCTTAAGGTCGGACGCTGGAAGCTTCTCGGTTGGCAAAGTACCACCTTCTGCACACAAACCCAAAAGATACGTGAGCATTTCCGTGACTTTGTCTTTCAAAAGGTCTGGCAAGCGCGTATCTCTCCCCAGGATCATTCTGTCCACAACGCCAGTATCGCCAAGCGGATAAAACAACTTGCCGCTACCAAGCTTGACAAAGTCAAAGTTTATCTTCTTCTCATTGTCATGAACCTTTGACTTGTAAATGACTCTCGCAAAATAGCAAATGTAATCCTTTTGGACTGGGCAATATCCAGCAAAAATAAAGGATCCGAAACGCGAAGAGCCGTTCAATTCTTCCATGGCGACCGTCATCCTGACTTTCATGGAATTCATGTAATCCTCAAAAGCCAGATCCTCAGATGCTCCTTCTTTTTGCATTTCCTGAGCTACACTGACCACCATGTTATCAATCAAAGCATCCCCTACGGTCATCACACCGCCAAAAGGCTTCCCATCCTTGTAGAAAGTTGGAAACAACTTTTTAGCACGAAAACTTTTGATGACTGCGTCGTCTTTTGCCTGAACCATTTTTTTCATAGCTTCTGCTTTCAGAGCAGCAAGGTCGACTTCGTCAGCACCCTCCTTTTGTGCTTCATCAAACAACTCTTTGATTTCTGACCACAAGTTGACCTCAAAGAATGTGCGTGACGTAGAAACCAAACTGTCAGCTCCAAGTGCCACACCGTGCTCATTACAAATCATAATTCCTAAACTCATGACATACCTCCACTTTGTTAAAATACAATTATATTCAACGTAATTGTTGACTGAAAATTATACACTATTGACATGATTTGTCAAGTGTTAGAACACAATTCAAACAAATTATTTAGATTGATTAACTTGAAACCTACAGTTTACACACCGACAGACTCTACTTTTTGACCCCAAAAAGTAGCAAAAAGGCTGGGGCTCCACAATTCGCTTCTTACTCTTTTAGTATATCTTTCTTATTACGGCTCAATGTTCTGCCCCAGACCCCGCCCTGCTATTTTTGGTCATTGCGATAAAAGGACACGAAATCCCAAATTAATATCAAAACAATGTCTTAGAAAGAAATACTGTCCACACATCGTCTAAACAACCAAATATGCAATATCTAATCCTATATCAAATCTATTATACTTTTCAAAGTTAAAACCCTCTAAGCCAGGATAATGAAAAAGGTCTTCGATCTTCTCATTTTTCAATGCATCATGATAGTTATAAATAATAATTGACCCACCTGGCGCTAAAAAGTTTTTCAACTTTTCAACTACGCTTTTTCTGTCCTTTTCATATAATAAATATGGTTCCAAAATAATATACTTAAATTTTATTTCCGTAGAAAATAAATCGATTGAACAGCAATAAAAGTTTTCATTGAACTGCGGTAAAATCTCTTCTTTGGCCTGCTCGATCGACTGCTCCAAAAAATCAACGCCATACGGAACAACATTCAGATTAGAAAAGTATGTTAAATGGCGCAACAATAAACCATTACCACAACCTAGATCCAAAACATTGCCATCTTCCTCTAGGTATTGCAAAAAACTATTATAAATATCCATTGGATAATCTTTGAAACCGTTTACATTAATCAATCCAGGCGTTTGTTCCAGCCAATATTTTTCATAAAACTGTTTTTGTCTTGTCTCGTAAAAATTACTCATAAATACTAGCTTTTATGTGTTCAATTAGCTGTATTGTTTCCCGACAATAAATTGACGGTGCGTCATAAGTATCTTTGCCTGTATGTCGGAAAGCGTGGCCACCAGAACCGCAAATATTCAAATAATCACAACTCACACATTGCTCCGGCAAGTTAACTTCCGATTGGTGTAGAGCTTTTACTTTGGAATGATCAAAGAAATCAACCAATTTATTTTTCTGTACATTCAGACCAAGTTCCACAAAACCATCTCCACAAATTCTCAGATCATCAACTAGCTGGATACTTCCATCGGTGTCAATTGTCAACATATCTAAACCTGAATGTCGAATCGAACACATCGGCTCATTAGAACCAATTAATAAATCAATTATACTATCAAAAATTCTAATCGACACTTCAGGATCGTCCATAGCTAAATATTTTTCAAAAATCGGTTTTAACCAATCGAAATATTCACTTTTATTTTCATTATAACCAAAAGGGTTATGCGGATTTCTAAGTGGTAACAAAAAGTCAACTTTTTTCACACCCAATTGCAGGAAATGATCATACAATTCCAAAGGATCACTCTTGCTATCTATCACGCACAGTAATCCACGAAAACAGGCTGGATCAGCCTTGGCTTGCAACTGTTTCAAACCGCGGACAATGTTATTATATGAATCTTCACCGGACTTCATTTTTGATTTGTTTTGTACATCAGGACCGCCATCCAGACTTATACCGACTTTTAATTTATGTTTGTTAAATAATTCAATGAATTCATCATTTATCAAGGTTCCATTGGTTTGCATTGAAACACCCACACCTGGAATCTTGTTCAGGTTAGTCAAAATATAATCTAACTTTTCAAGTCCCAAAATTAATGGTTCACCACCGTGCAAAACAACTTCTAACTGCTCAACCTTATTTTCCTTTACATACTCCGTCAGACGCTGACACACTTTTTCAATCATGGCAGAAGAAATAATTGGTGGTTTTTTATTAAAACTATTGTCCGGCCCGCTAAACATAAAACAGTGCGGGCAAGCCATGTTACAAACTTCAGTAACTTTGAAAACAACTGTACTAATTATTTTGTCGTAAGCTCTTTCATTTATTTTCATAGGTGTTCTTAATAATCAAAATAGTTGAGAGCAGGTAAAAAACCCACTCTCTCAATTCTGACTATCTAAGCCATTGCGCGTGCATTGACTTTAATTCACCGGAAACGTTTTTTGCTTCTACTCTTTTCAGAGCTTTTGCCAAAAGGCTCATGTTCTTTAAGCTTTTCATACTTTTGATTATTTAATTAATTAATTATATAAATAGCCTTGGTTACTAACAGTTAACTATCTTGCTTAGATTATATTGATTTTCAATTATGAAAACTACTGAAATTTTCAAGAAAACAAAAAAGCACTAAATTTAGTGCTTTATGTTTAAATATATTTGATATTATTTACTAATTTTAATTAAAAATCCCACCATTCATGAACAGCAGGATTCAACATACACTTATCTTGGCCACAACCGAGGCTTATTACGTGGTGTAGCATATCGTTGTTTCTTCCAGTTATATCTACAAAATGTACAGGTATCAGGAGTTTTAATTACCGACAACTGACTTGAAGTTCCCCGGTAACTTAAACAGGCCAAACAAAAATGATAACATCTGTAACTTATTCCCATTCCGTATGTATCGACGTGGCTCAACATACAAACCAGTTCTTCTTTGCCACACACAGGACACTTTATTTCAAATATCCGAACCCAACAACGACGGGCGCCAACCGAGTTTCTAACCTCTTTTAATATTCCATGTAGCTCCCCAACAGGTACAGCATCTAGAACCGTTCTAATCCTTTTTTTCAAAAGCCATTGTCTAATGCCCATGACTTCCTCCGTTGCAATTGAATATCAAATCAATTTAACTTATTTTTAGTAAAATGTCGATGAGGGACCTACTTTATATTTTGTTATCTCTTATCATTTCAAACAACTCATCCACTGGAAATTGCAAATCCTTTTTCTTTAGCTTACTTACATCAACCCATTCCGGTTTTTCGGATTCATCATCCTCAACTTGATAGTCTTCCGCCAATTCAAAACCAAGTGGTTTACATTCAAAAAAGAAGCAATAATTCTGCCAAGCGTTGTCCGTCGGATCGTAATAGAACATTGTTTTTTTGCGGGCAAGCAATTCTCCAACTTCAACATCTATTCCGCATTCTTCGTGTGTCTCCCGCTTAACAGCATCTTCCATCTCTTCACCAATTTCCACTTCCCCGCCCGGCAAAAACCATTTACCGGGACTCTTGGTATTAACTAACAATATTTTTCCTTCATGTTTAATAATCCCGTAGGCAGAGACCCGGTTGGTAAATTTTTCTTTTGGTAGCATTACGTAGTTACCGTTTATTGAGCGGGCTTTTAGCATAGGTAAATATCAGTTAAAAGTTGAAAGCTAAAAAGTTTATAAAGTTGAAAATTATAATTCTTCTATATCTATATTACAACCTTTCAGCTAAAATTACAACCCGAAATTTATTTCTTCAGCGCCATTTCATAAACATCATAATCCGCCTGCGCATAGCAAACAAAAACAACCTTTTCAAAACAATCATCCTCTTTTATAAAATCCTGGACTGTATCAACGGCGATTTTGGCGGCCTTTCGTTTAGGATAACCGAATACACCGGTTGAGATACACGGAAAAGCGATTGATTGACAATTATTTTCTTTGGCCAATTTTAAACTATTCAAATAACAATCCCGAAGCAGGTTCGGTTCTTCCCCACCATGCTGACCGTATCTTGGACCAACGGCATGAATAACATATTTTGCTGGTAACTCATGACCTGAAGTTATTTTCGCCTGACCAGTTTTACAACCACCAAGTTTGGCACATTCAAGTTTCAACTCATAGCCAGCGCCCGAATGGATTGCGCCGTCCACTCCGCCACCACCAAGCAAAAGTTCGTTAGCCGCATTAACAATTGCGTCAACTTTTTGGTTGGTGATGTCGCCTTTTTCAAGAAAGATTTTAGTTTTCATATTAAAACATTGGCTTTCAACGCTTTCTTACAAATTATCCAGTGCTGCTGGCTCACAATTCTCAAACTTACCTAAATCAATTGAGGTCATCTCAAAGTGTCCACCTTCCTGCTCAAACCTCATCAAGAACTTATTATCCAAAACAATGTCAAAACCACGACCATTATTGCCACCTCGTGGAAACATGTCTACTTTTCTATTCTCACGACCGCGGGTAAAAAGAAAAGCTGCCAACCTAAAGTCCATTGATTTCGCACCATAGCGTCGGAATAGATAACGATTAAAGGTGTCTGGGAACATGGCGTACAAGAACTTCTCTACCATGCTAAGATGAATAACTTTCTGCGTCTCGGGTGTGTGATTTTTCATATTTTTTTAATGTTATTTTTTTTAATAGTTAGCAGTTAATATTTGAAATGGAGTATTGTCCGTTCGCCTGAACTTAATTGATTTAACCATTTTGTGGCGAAGGAAGGTTGGTTTATCAATATCAACATCATGGTAAGAACCTTTCCCACGATAAACATAGGCCTTCACTTCTCCTGACCGCAACCACCGAAAAGGTAAGGCTGTGCCGTTTATCAATTTCTTCACATCCTTTTCTAGCTTCGGCGGATAGGCGTATCCTTTGACTTCAGGATCATAGTCCTTACCGAATTTAGCGTCTTTATTATCAATAGTAATTACAACTTCCACAAAGGAATCTGAGGTGTTGGAAAAGTTCACGACTTTCGTACCGTCAAGTTCTTTGACCTTTAGTTTAAATGGCTCATTTTTCATATAATTTTAATTAGCCAAAAGTACAATTTTCAAGTTCTGTTTGATTTTAGCATCATTCACAACTCCAAAGATAATTCTAGCTTTATTAGTTAATTGTTTTTGTATTTTATTACAAATGTCGCCCACTTCCTGCATAAGCAAATCACTGTTGGAATAGATCACGTACAATGAACGAGAAAAATCGGTCTTGGTAGATTTCAGTTGGGTATTTGTAAAAAGTTGATTAACTATGCTCGTCAGATCCTCTTTTGTGCCACTGATAGAATTGAAAAACAGTTCTCCGCCGTTCTCTATTGTTGAACGCAGATCTGCAAAATCAACATTGATCACTCCACACTTATTAATAAGGTCAATAATTGACAGGATTACCCCGCTAAGCATATTATCAACCTTTGTTAAACCTTCTGCGATTGGAACTCCTTTTTGGATTGTTTTGTCACTATCCAAAACCAAAACTGAATCTATTTCATCATGCAGATAGGCTTTGTTTTGTTCAGACTGTTCTAATGCTAGTTTGCCTTCGAAGAAAAATGGTGATGCGCCCACAAAAACTGTTAAAATTCCTTTTTGTCTGGCCAGTTGGGCGATTGTTGCAGTTTGGGTTACGGTAACCTTGTTAGTAAGGTTAGAAATGAAGAAAACAATATCCGTGTTATCCAGGATTTTTTCTATCTGGGATTTCTTGCTATCAATAGCTTGGCCAGGATTGTCTATATCAACCTGGGTTAATTCTATTTTCTTGTTAACCTCAAGACCCTCGAACACTTTTTCACGCTTAGCAATTGCAATTCTTTTGACTGACTTTGGCAGGTCATTGAGGCGATTAAGAACGTTACAGCCTCTATTACCTACGCCAATGATTTTAACCTTGATTGTTGACATAAAATTAGAATTTTATATAGTTATAACCTAAACTTTGTGAAATGAAATTATTATGGATATATCAGAGTAAGTTCATTGTTTGTCCATTTATAATATCGAGAAGAAAATCGTTCCCAGACTGCCATATTACGTTTACGATTTTCATTATCTATCCGATAAAGATCTAATGTGCTGGACGGATTAACGATAAGTAAATTACTTTCTAGCTGAAAATCTATTCCTAACTCAGATACAAATTCATTTGTTTGATAAATTATTCCTGTAATATTATCAATTATTACAAAACGTTGGCAATTTGCCCCACAACCGTAGTCAACAACAGTATAATGCCCGGCGAAATTCGGGCTACCATCATAAGCATTTGTAAGAATGGTTTTAAATTTTATTCCGACAGGATGGCTATTAAGATCAAGCGGAGAATAAGATGAACTAGCGGCCGTCTCTGATACTGGATATTTTTCAAAAGTGGGTAATGAGCTTAAATGTTCTATTTTTTCTACAACTACATTTGGAATACACACTTGATTTCCATTACGGTCCTTTTGATCATAATAATCACAATCTGCTCCGTTAAAACTACCTGTAATTCGGTAAATGCCACTCCAATCAACACCGTCACTTTTCGTAACACCATATCTCTTCATCATATAATTTACCCAATTTCCAGAAAAATTTTGAGTTATTTGGTTATTAATTTCAAAAAGCTCCTCTTCCTTTGTGTAATCCGGGGCGCCCCAAAACCATTCATAATAATCCCATATGCTCGCTGGATGGTCTTCGTCAAATATCCAAAACTTTATTCCATCGATTTGAGTCTTGTCAGATATTACGCCGTTCCACTCCACCCGTCCTCCTTTCGTATTGCTGTTTTGAGCATTAATAGCAAATTCATAGGAAACCTTTTGGTTAGGATCGAGATTGTGTGTCTGAATGTTTGTTTCTAATACCTTTTCGGTTTTTTCTACTCCCACATCTGCGCTTTTTTTTCTTGTGAATAGTCCTTGATCAAGGCCAATAATAAATATTGCAATTACTAATAAAACTGCGGTTACTATTAAAATTTGAAGTCGTTCATTTTTCATAGAATTTTTGCTAAGTTTTCAGATAATCTCATTGTAACACTCCTGTCAAAAACAAAAAAATGTGCAAAGTGAACACATTTTTTATTCAAATTTCCTGATTCAGTTGTAATTTTGCGGAGACGTCAGTGGCTCTTTTTTAGGAGTGAGCTGGGGATAAGTGTATTATATCCTCACAAATTCAAATACCAAAATGTTTTTTTAAGTATAATCTTATTTCATGCATAATATTATTCCCGGCATGACCGATGACGCCGCAGAAACGACTATAATCACAGGAAGCAATGTTGTAAACCTTAATTAGAGAATTGCTTTTTAAATTATTTTCATTATCAGCATGAATAATTATATCATCATCAACTTTATTCGTTAAATTACCTGTCAAAGGTATTACTGTTACTAAATTTGATCTGCTGATCTGCTTATTTGTTTGAATAACCACAGCCGGTCTTTTATCCTGGAATTCATGGCCGATACTGGGATCAAACTGCGTCCAAACAATATCACCAAATTCTATTTGTCCTTTTTTGAGCATAAATTTTCATAATAATTATATTCTTCTTTTGATATAGGGCCAAGATGCTTCAGGGAATCTACGCCAGAAGCATTTTGCCATGCTTGCCAATGATCAACCTGTGCGTATGGCGTTTCTCGGTCAACAGTTAATTCATAAGGAATGACTTCATTTTTTCCCATAACCTTCCAGGGAATATCTTCATGAACATATTGCTCAATCTGGGCCGCTGACATATCTGACAATTTAGCAATAACATCATCAATTACATTTTTTTCTTTGATTGAAAAATTATCCAGATTAAAATCACCCAACGCGACATATCTTTTTTGCTTCATATCATGATATTCTTGAATGAAAATTTTAATCCGGTTTTCAGTTTCCATTTTCTTAATCACGGTTCGGAATTGAATTGACTGAGGTACCGGACCAAACTGCAATTTAACATAACTCAGGCCAATAATCGGTTTGCCCCATTTTTCATAACTATTAAAATCAATAAAGTACAACAATTTATACAAAACAGTTTCTCCGACATTTGGCTTACCGCCACATTTATTTAAAACATAAAGTAAAACCTGCTGTAATTTCTCAGGATTGAATTCTATATCTTTATTTACTTCTACATCAGAAGGACTAGTTTCATTCTTGTTTATTTCCGAAACAAGTAGCTCGTCAATTTTCACGCCAAAAAAAGTGGCGATTTTAGATAATTCAAATACTTCTACTCCCCTGTTTCCGGTTTCAATTGCCGACATGGCTGGACGAGAGATTCCAACATATTTAGCCAGTTTTGCCTGACTAACCTGTCTTTCTTCGCGCAGACTTTTAATTGTTTGACCCAATTGTTGTTTATTTATCATATATCTGAATTATAACACTGCTCAATATACTGTCAAGTGTATATCTTCAATGACAAGATACCTGACAACGGTTAGATGTTTATATTAATTTAAAAACAAAAAATGCGTCAAAATGGCACATTTTTTATTCAAATTTCCTGATTCAGTTGTAATTTTGCGGAGACGTCAGTGGCCCTTTTTTAGGAGTGAGCTGGGGATAAGTCGGCATTTAAAGACAAAACTGATAATTTTATATATATTTTATTACATCAGTTTTTTTATATCTATTCATACCAAAGTTATTGGAACTAGGAATCTTTGATATTTCTTTATCAGTAAGATTAAACATCTTTTTGATTTGATACTTTGACATGGTTTGATTTTTATATTCTCTTCTATCTTCTTTTATATCTTCTAACCCTTTCCCAGAATCACAAACCCAGGCAGAAGCAAATGTTTTTTGACAAGAAGGACAATGGCTTACGCAAGCATAAAAGGCGTTAATTTCTTCATGGCAATGAGGACATTTTATAAAGTTTACAACCATACTTTAGTTCACTTCTACTTATTAGAATTACAATTTCTTCAAAAATCTATAAATTTCCACCATTGCGAATGTATCCAACTTACAATATTTGAGCAAGTCACTGGCGATCTGTTTTTTTTCTTCAGGTGAGCTATCGCCAAACACCATTCTTTCCCAGCGTTCGACTGCTTGGTCTCCTTTTTGGATTCCTAAGGTCCTGTAGGTAAGTTCAGGGACAATAACTGGAAGAACGTTTTTTATACTCGAACTTCCTTTGAACCGAGCATCAACATAATAATTATTAGAAAAGATTGTCATGAGGTCAAACATTCGGTCGTTCAGGCCAACAAGAAATTCAGCATAGTCAGGATGGATTTCTGCAAGTTTATCGTTTCGTTGTGATTCATATGATTTGTACCAAGCGATGACACTACCCGTATCATCAAAATCTTCTCTCATTCTTTTGATAAGTGGCAAAGTAAGATCACTTTCTGGGTCGGTGATAAGATATTCCTTGTGGTCCAGTGTTCCATCTTCATGCAATATATGTAGTGAGTATTGAAATGGTACTTGTTCATATGCGCCAAAATCATTAAACCTTGGGATTGCGCTTGAGTAGCCTTCATAATCGAAGAAATGGATTGGGAAGGTCAAACTAGCAAGCTCATTTCTTACGGCAGTGGTGTCAACAATTGGATTTCCAAGCATATACGCGTCGTATTGGAACTTTTTCGTACCTTTAAGTTTTTCTGGGTTATCTATTTCTTCCAGCTTATATATTCCTCGATCTATCCAGTCATAAAACAGTTTTTTACTACCACCGATTCTATTGATATCATGGACAGAATATTCTGGGACTTTTGGGTTGGAATAAGCAAATGTAGTACATTGTGAATTTCTGCCACGGTACAAACATTCACAGCCTTTTTCTTCTTTCATATTCAAATAGATCTTGATATCGTTCATTTGTTCCTGAACACCCGCCTCGGCCTCTAGAACCTCGTCTGTTAGCTCGGCAATGATAAACAGCTCGTCATAGTCAACTTTTCCCTGTTTCCGGTATTCACCGTTCAGATGAATTACGCCTGCTTTCACAATATTCAGACCGTCATTCTCAATAACAATTTTCTGGAATGCGAGGTCGTTGATATGATGGTGCGGAATCTCCCTTTTCACGTCGTTGGTTGCTTTTACTTCATAGAGCTCCCAGCCTTTCAAAACATTATTATAACGAAGGATATCTGCCTGGACGAAAAAGTCATTATACTGGAATGCACCCTGGAACAGGACTGGTGGGTTTTTCTCGAGTATTTTTTTTGTAACTGGTACGGCATTGACACCAATAATATCAATCAGTTCTCCACCAGGAAAAAGATTTCTGGCTGCTTCGTCTGCTATATTCCCCTCTTCGATAATTTTCTTTTCAAATTCTGATAATTCGACATCGTCAAAAAGCTCTGGCTTGTGTTTGTTTAGCCAGAGATTCTTTTTGCAGTATGTGTATTCGAGGTAGTCGGTTTTTGTGATGTGCATTTTTTTGTGCTTGAGTTTTTAGATATCGATAATAGTGCAAATATTTTTTGGGAGTGGTAAAGAGACTTGTCTTCCGAGGTTAGATGAATGTCCAACTTATTTTTCTAAATTTTTTAAACCAATTTTTGGATTCTGATAATCTAGCCCATCTGGCGTCAATTTAATTGATTCCATAAAATATTTTTTTGAATTTTCTTTGTCGTTAAGTTCAGCAAAAATAACGCCCATATTGTTTAATATCGTACATACAGTTTTGTCTCGTTTTAAATATTTTTCTCCAGCTGAAAAATATTCTGGATTTATTGTTCTAGTAGTTTCCGTATCTTGAACAGTATTTTCAAGTTTTCTTGCGACTTTACAAGCTTCTTTAATAAAATGATCATAAACTTGATTATATATTCCCATAGCCTCAACTAATTTACCCTCTTTTTTGTATTTTTGTGCTTGATTAACTTTGTTTTGTAAATCATCATCAGAATTAACAAGAACACCCTCCTCAATAACAAAACCGACAGGAGCCTTTCTTGATAATCTTTTATTGTAAGGTGAAATATATAATTTTCCAAGATCTTTATTATGTTCAGTAAAAATATTATAAATGTCTATTAACCCATCCATTTTCATTACACTTGATTCAATCGATCCAGCTCTTTTAAATTTAATTTTACTTCCATCAACGGTTTTTAGACTTTCTAAATACACGTCGCTTGCCAAAATTCCGTTCACAGGGATTGGATTGGTTTCACAGCGACCAAATTCGCCATATGCGACAGGAATTTCATCTTCGTCATAGCCTAACCCTGTTAAGCCAAAACCAGTCTCTATAAATTTAATAGCTTTTTCATCTGTTGATCCAAGCATTAGAAAAGCAGTTACAAGCTTCAATTCATTATCGTCTAAAATATCACCAAAATTCAATTTCATTGACTCATACAATCGATTTTTGTTTATTGAAAGCATACCCTTCCCCTTCAAGAGCATCTTTTGTGCTGTTTCAAAGTTTATTTTACCATTTAAAAGTTCAATAATTTCATTTGTTTGATCTTGAATTTGTTTTTTACCACCAGGAAAGTGGGTCTTGGACATCTTTTCAAAAACTTCTGTGATCTCTGATTTATTTGTTTTCTTCTTTATGATGTCCTGTTTCCGAATAATTCTTCTCGCAGATACATATATTCTAAGAGGCCAAATAAAAAAAATTCTGATAATCCCATTGAGTCGGGCTGCGCCACGTTCATTCACGTAAAGTGGAGATTCTATATTTGCCTTAAGGTCAAATTCTCGAGAATTAAAAAGCAAAGATAATATGCGATAGCGCATATCCCAGAACACAAGCAACAACCCTCCGGCTAAATAGGTTAGGATTATAATTATAATTTTAATCATATTTTCATTTTTTATTCCTACCTTCAATCTACCACATTTAAGCTAAAATTACTATGACAATATCAAAAAAACAGGCTCATTTGAGCATAGGTCTGCCTTAATATATCCATTACAACATTATAACTCAAAAATAATCTTTGCCTCAGCCATAAGTTTTTTGGTTAATGAAAGATTCCATGCTCTCATTGTTTTGTGCCATTTCCGAAATTCCAAAAACTTCTCCCATGTTAATTCAATGATTAAAACAGGCTCAAGCGCTTTACTTATTGAAACAATAATAACATATTCAAACTTTTTGTCTGGCAAAATAGTATCTTCTACATTTCCCACATTATAAAAAACACCTGTTAGTCGGCCTGGTTGGGTGATTGTTTTAATACTATATCTTTCTCCCTTTCGACTTAACGCATCAACGTTTTGTGTTCCCTCGGGGGCAGCTTGTAAATTTGAATAACCTGGAATATTATTATATGCCTCGATAGCTAAAAATTCACCCCTTTCTCCAGTAATATTTTCTGTTCTTACTAGTCCTCTCTCTTTTAATTGAACCTTCGCAAACGCAAACAGCTCCCAGACATTATGATTATCGAGGGTTTCTAGTTTTTTTATTAAATTTTTGGATAATGGCATATTTTATTTTTTCACAAATGCTTTACTACCTCTACGGCAATTGCCCGTATCAAATTAACTGGAACGCTGTTCCCAAATTGCTTATACGCTTGTGTGTCAGAAACAGGTATAACAAATGTTTCCGGATAACCTTGTAGCCTTGCAGCTTCTCTTGGTGTTAACTTTCTAGGATTTTTTCCTATTTGCGCAACCAGAATCTACCGGTCTTTTTTTTAATAAAACTTTTTGCTATGTGCGATACGGCTTCATTAGTATGGGACCAATCTGGTTCTTGAATTTTGTTTTTACTTTTTTGATTAAACATACTTAATATTACTATAATAACTTCCAACATCCTTCATCAAAACCATTTTTATGAAACATTTTTTTAATATAGCTTCTGTCCTAACTTTCTTTTATCCTATATTTACCTGAGTTTACTAACTTCACACTATTATAATCATCCTCATTTTCGAATTTAAATTGCCAAATAGAATAACTATTTTCTTTAATATCTCGCTCAAAAAACAAAATAATAACTTTCTTTTCTGTACAAACTTGCCATTGCCTAAATGGATAATAAAGTTGTCTTATGATCGTATTGCTAACGCCAGGCCTTTTTGCCTCAACCAAAACAATTTGGTTTTCTCCCTCATAACCAGCATCTACTTCTGTCTGGACACTCGCTGTTTTAATCTCTTGACTCCCAACTTTAAAATGAAATTCCGGCGTGTATTTTCGACCACGAATTGTCAGAACAAGTGTCGGATCGTCCATAAAAGTTCTGATTAAACTTGAGGCATAGGCAAAATCTAGATGTTGCATCTCAGAGTCTCCTACATCTGAGGAATCCAAGTGAAATTGTAATTTAGACGAGTATATTTCAATTTCTTTATTTATTTCTGGCATATCCAGATAACCCTCCCCTTTTATAATATTATATATTCCATTTTTAACGGGAAGAAGAAATAGATTGTTTTTTTGAAAAATTTTCGGACGGGACTCTCTTGTGTCCTGCTTACAAAGGATTCGAACCTCCTTTTCTGCAGTTTTTTTAAATCTTTGACATGAAACTTTAATTTGCGGTGCGGTTAATACAAATGGTTCTTTATCAAAGTCGTGCTCATTAATGTTATAATCACGAAATATTTTTGCCCATGATTTGCTGTTTGCCATAATTATAATAGTTTACGATTTTTAGATTTCAATATTTCATTGAATCTTTGCTTTGACAAATCCAAATATTCTTTTTCCATATCAAGCCCAACAAAGTGACGTCCATGCTCATACGCGGCAATCCCAGTTGTTGAACTGCCCGTAAAAGGGTCAAGAATTAAATCTCCTTTATTTGTACTTGCAATAACAATTCTTTTTAGCAAATCCAAAGATTTTTGTGTAGGATGTTTGCCAAAGTTTTTCTCTGATTTTTTTGGAGTATTAATTGACCAAACAGATCTCATTTGCAGACCAGGCTTCTTCATCTGATCTTCCGGCCAATCACCATTTTTCATTTCCTGATAATTAAAGGTGTGCTTCGCCTTTTTCTCTTTTCTCGCCCAAACCAATGTTTCGTGACTAGCAGTGAAAAATCTACAACTTAAATTTGGTGATGCGTTTGGCTTAAACCATGAAATATCATTTAAAACATGATAGCCGGCCAACTGCAATGCAAAGCCACACTGATAGACAGAATGATAGGTTCCGCTAACCCAAATAGTACCATTTGGTTTCAATACCCTTCGACATGCGTTTATCCAATCTAAATGAAAATTAAAGTTTTCTTGGTGTCCTTTACTTAAATCCCAGTCCCCCTTTTTCACACTCACCATTTTACCATTCTGACAGGTAAAACTACCGCTGGAAAGAAAATATGGCGGATCGGCAAAAATCATATCAAAAATATCTGGTGGGAACTCCTTCAGAATTTCCATTGAGTTTCCATGATATAACTTGAATTTAGGTTTTTGAAAGTATGGTTTTTTCATATATATGACACTATTTTAACATGTCTGCTAAAATTTTTCAACAAAATCTCAACCGCACTCCCCTAATTTTACACAAAAGGATAATCAATAAAAAAACGCCCTCTCAGGCAGTTGGGAAAAATAATTACATAAAGTGGAACCGATAGCATCTGAATGGAGCCGCCCGTCTCTCAGTAATGTCAAAATATTAATAGGTCAGACAATATATCCATCTTTTTTTAGCTTTTGTTGCATTAACTTTTTTTCTTCTACTGTAGGATGCAAAAAAGTCCCTCCTCCAATAAATTTATACCAAAACCATTCATTATTAAACTTGTTTTTAATTTCTAAATAATCTTTGTATTGAATTTTTATAGCTATTAATACTGGGGCTTCCTTACTTAATTTATGAGACGAAAAAATATTGCCTGATGATGTGCTTTTTTTATCTTGATATAATTTATTTGGCGATTCAAACCTATTTAATTCTACTTTGTCATTAGGATACATATAAAGGGTTGTGATACTTACATCACTAGCAGGGTGTTTTCCTTGATTATGAAAAACAATATTATATGGGTATTTAAATTTTAGTCCATCCTCAAATCCCCCTTCTTCAATTCTTACTTCTGTCTTGTCAATACTAATAAGTGGCCTTTCAAAATGTCGTGTGAATCGAGTTGTTTTAAAATGGATGAAAACTGCTAAAACAAGACTTAAAAAACCAATAATCGAAGGTGCCAAATCTTTTATTATCTCAATATAAGTACTCTCGGTTAGAGTACAAAAAACCGACGGAGCCGATTGTATAAAAGTTTCTGTCATAAATAAATATTATACTTTTATTCTAGCAAGCTCACCATCTAAAGTCAATCAAAAAAACGCCCAAGTTTGGACGTTTTGTGTTTGTGTGTTAGTTACATGCAGTCATGTCAAAACCAAATATCTGTGTGTTTTTCAATTTAATCAGCACACTACAAGTTCCAACATCTACAAACAATTGATTATTTGCCAAATAAAGATATGTCAACCAAAGCAAACCAGCTATAGGAGTAACATCACTTACTTGATTATTCTCAATACTAAGCGTTTTTAAAGTTGTTAAACTTTCTAACCCCACTAGACTTGAAACTTGGTTGTTGTTAAGCCAAAGTTGAAGTAAAGAAGTTAATCCCGCCAAAGGAGTAAGATCAGTGACTTGATTATTACTAAAACGTAAATATTTCAGAGTAACTAATCCAGCTAAAGGTGTAAGGTCAGAAACCTGGTTATTGTTAATGTTTATGCCTTCCAGTGAGGGTAACCCTGACAATGGAGTTAAATCAGAAACTTGGTTATTCATAAGAGTTAGGCCCCTCAACAAAATTAATTCAGCCAAAGGAGTAAGGTCCGAGACGAGATTGTCTTCTAACCAAAGATTATCTAATGAAATTAACCCTACTAAAGGAGTTAAATCAGAAATTTGATTCTCATAAAGAATGAGTTGCCATAGAGAAGTTAGCCCTTCCAAACCATTAAGATTGGATATCTGGTTTTCCTGAAGTTGAAGAGAGGTTAACAATGAAAGCTCTGCTAAAGGAGTTAAATCAAATATTTGATTCTCCTGGAGTTGCAAAAGTTCCAATGACGTTAACTCCATTAAAGGAGCAATATCAGAGATAAAATTATCCTTGGCCCTAAGCCAGTTTAACGAAGTCAATCCGGATAAGGGAGTAAGGTCCGAGATAAAATTTTCCTGAATATCTAGATGCGTCAAAGTAACCAAGCTACTTAAAGGACCAATATCAACAATCCCAATTTCATCCATTTCCAATTCTTTTAGGGATAAAAAGTGTTCAATTCCTCCCAAATCAGTAATGGGATTGTGCGACAACTTCAGCACTTCAATATTTTTCACATCATTTTGAGTTAAATACGGAAACTGATTTTCATCAAGCTTATTGATTTTTTTCCGCACAACATATTCGAAGTCTGGATCTGCAAATTCGATAATACTACTTATGCAATTACCTTCTTCCTCCATATACCAATCATCACAGATCACGTTACAACCTGGATATGGCCCAATGATTCCATTTTCAATTTCCTGCACTTCGCAAACTGGAAGTTCCACCACCTCAAATCCCACCTCAAAACTATCCACATCATCCCCATCACTCACCAAGAAAGTAACTTCATACTCTCCCGCCTGATCAAATCCAGGCGTCCATGAAAAAGTTGCACATGGCGCAGGTGGAAAAACAAGACAAGGTTCATCAGGATTTGGATCAAAGATAAATCCTTCCGGCGCATTTTCAACTGAGAACACTAAATCATCATCGTCATCATCATACGCCCAAAGATGACCCTCAATCAATTCACCTTCATTGACGATTTCCTCATTAAACGCAATCCACAACTCCGGCGGATTATTCACATACTCGCATACACCTTCAAGGCAGTAATGCTTCGCGCTGTATTCACTACAATTCTTGTACCACCGCTTGTAAGTCTGATTCGCCGAGCAACCGCCCTCGATAACATACGTTGTTCCAAACCAGTCAAGACACCAGTCAGCTTTACCAACTGGACTTGTATCAGTCGTGACAATGCCGAACTCTTTGAACGACATACCACCATCAGAATCCTCACACCAGCCCTGGACTGCATTTTGTGCCTGAGCACTGCAATCCCACGAGCAATTCATGTAGTTTGCCCAATCAGCGTCAAGCAAGAGCTGATAGCAACTGTCTTTCCAACATTTGTAAAAGAATTTTTGTTGGTAATAGTTTAGAGCCATTGCATTTGTTGCAAAAGATACGACAACGAGGCCTAAAATTACTGTGATTACCTTTTTCATGACATTCCTCCAGTCAAATTGTCAACGTTCATTTCTAACTCAATCGTAACTTAAATTAACTGGTTAGTCTAGCATTAATTGTCAATTTTGTCAATTGTGAAATATGAATTATGCGATATGTATTATGGAAATTAATTGTGGAAATAAAAAAACGTCCCAATCGAGACGCCAACATACCTACGATAAGTGAACCTGCCGAAGGCAGGTTTTGTGTTTATTTAGTTTAGCCTATAAAAATCTGCACCTTCCTTATATAATTTTACACAAACGTAGCCAGCACTTGACAACAATACAATTATGTTCTATAATAAAGGCACAGTAGCCCCCTATACCTTGTATAGGAACGTAGGGACAGTGATACAAATACTGATTTCAGGACTGGTATTGTTTAGTAGAATGGTACAAACCTCGCCATCTATTGCGTCAATGTTAAAACTGAGAAGTAAAAACATGATGAGAATGGAGTTTAGGTCCACTTTGCAGGTTATTGCAACGTGCAAGTGACCAACAAGGATAGTATAAAACTCTTTTCTCATTAGTACGCTACTGTCTCTTGGGTTCAAACCCGACACTTTATATATTCTTAGGAAATATATCGCGGTCGGGTTTTTTTTATTTTTTCCAATAAATTCGGAGAAAAAATCAACAAAAAAACCCAGCACCGTTTGGTACTGGGTAAGCGCCTCTCACGCGAGGCGGTTTGTGTTTGTTTGTTAATGAAAACTTCACTCCAGGGACACTACTTGCACATCAATACCCCACTGTTTGCAAAGTACTGTCAATGATGTTTCGTGAGCTTGACCAACAACAAATAACGCTTCTGTATAGCCATGCTTTCGCATCTGCTGTACAATGTGAGCCAACATTATTTGATCTCGCCAAACGAAATTCAAGTTCATAACTCCTGCAAGATAAACATTTCTGTTCAGACTCTCTTCTACGAACATGAACAAAGTTGGTATCAAAGTTCCCAAATAGTAATCTTCTACTCCGAAAATCTTTTGATCACTTTGTCCAATGTAGTCAAAATGCCAGGAGTGCAAACCGTTGGCCTTGTAATTTCCAAAAAATTCTTCTGGTCCAATCTTAGTTGCATTGGCCAATGCTTCCGGCTCCCACTTTGCTAGCTCTTGCAAAAAACTGGCCCAAGTCATTTCATCTACAGGGTCATTTTCCTTAAAAACAACCTCGGGTGAGCTTGTCCGAACATACTCAGAAATTAGAGCTTGTCGACGAAGAGACTCTTCTGTCTGCTTATGCTGTAACACGGGGTGACTATCTAAAAGGATCGTGATCTTCAAAGTTGGACCTTTTTCCAACTCGGCAATTCCTTTTTTAATAATTTTCAGCTGTCGCTTGACATCCACTCGCCAAAAATACTCCAGAGCCTCTCTAATAGAGTTTTTCTCAGTATACATTCGCACTATGGGATACTGTCGTGCCAAGACCTCCGCAGGTAAAAGGCTCGCCAGTTCTTTTGCTTTTTGTTTAGCAAAAGTTGCTGACATATCAGGATCCGAAAAAAGTTCTTCCAATGTGTAATTCTTTTGTTCTTTTGACTCCGGTTTCTTTTTTGTAGAAGTCTCCTTTTCCCCACAAGAACATACTATTAACATCAAAGAACACACAATGACATTTCGGCAATTCAACATCTTTCTCATATCAGTCTCCTCTATTGCAAATTATCAATTTGATCGTATCTAAATCGAACTCTTTATTCTAGCATTTATTGTAAATTTTGTCAATTGTGAAATGTCGAGTAAGTATAATGTATTATGGAGAAACAAAAAATGCCCGTCCAACAGGCATTCACATTTGAACATACTTTTTAATTTTAATTTGATATCGCTGTATTCAGTTTATCCAAAATTTCTAGGGCAATTAATTCTGGCTCTTTGCACGAATAAATTTTAATATCACCAAATTGTTGGTATTCTCGAAATCGTTTTCGAAATTTTTCGCGCTCTCTATCCTCTTTCAATCCGAAACCGCGCTTGAGCTGTCTTTTGATTACTATCTCCGTACTCTCCTCCAAGGACTCTGACGGTAATAGAAGCACTGTAATTCCTGCTTTTTCTAAAGTCTGCTGATTTTTTAAGGTTAGTTGGTCAAAACTATCGTGAACTAGGAATCCCGAGGAAAGAGCGAAAACAAAATTATCTTTCTTTTGATTAAGAATATTAAGAAAAAGGTCTGAGTTTCTTTGACAATATTCCTCATATCCCCTTGTATTAATGAACACACCAACATTTTCAATCTTTTCACAAAACTCTCCATCTAAATCAATAAAATCATATCCAAGCTTTTGTGCAAGTATTTTGCCAACCGTTGATTTCCCAACTCCACCTGGACCAATAATGAATATTTTCATATTAAAATATTGTATTATCCCTATAACTAGTGCTTCCGATATATTACAATTTAAAACTTTAATCTAGAGTCGATTATCCTCATGAAACGCTCGAATCTGTTCATCCATAATAATAGTTCTGCGAGTCATGGGTCGCTTGAGAACCATCCCCTCAAGTGTTGTACAACGACTAAGCGCCACATAACTCTGCCCATGCGCAAAAGTACCACGCCCAAAATCGATTATAACTTTTTCAAATGTCTTGCCCTGACTCTTGTGAACGGTAATCGCCCAAGCTAAACGGAGTGGAACCTGAATGTATTTACCAATCTGTTCACGCTCAAACTTCCCGCCATGAAAGACGTACTTGGAAATTTCCCATTCATGTCGCTTTACTTCTACAATTTTTTTATCTTCTTTCTCTACTCTAATAACAATCTCTTCTGCATCTTTCTCTGAATTATATTCCATTCTAATCTCTTTAATTTTACCAATCGTACCATTTACCCAGCGCCTTTCCTTGTCATTGCAAATAAACATCACCTGCGCGCCCTCACACAGAGTGATCGTAGTATCATTAGGGTATAAACTTTTAGGAACCTTGCCTGATTTCTCTGCAACAAAATCTAATTCTGACTGTCCTAGTTTTTTCATTTCTAATTCATTGATTGTTCTGGCTTCAGCATTCGTTGTAACTAAATAAATATACTTATCGCTTTTCGATGGACTAAAATCTCTTGAATAACGAGAATTTAATACTTGCAAATGATTATCTTCAACTCTGTTTTCCCGAACGGCATTTAATACTTCAATAAATTTCCGATCCTTTTGTCGATAAATTGTCTCCAGTTCAATGATTGGTAATTCAAAGTCGGCATCAAAAATATTTTTTTGACCACTGAATACATCGGACGCAAAAAAGTATGGTGAATCATATTCAGAAAAAAACTGTTCCCTGTCTGCCGTGGTTACCACTGGCGGTAATTGATAAAGATCTCCGAATAGGACCATCTGCACACCACCAAACGGATGCTCACTTCCTCTTGCCCGTCGAAGAACTATATCCATAGCATCAAATACATCAGCTCTGACCATTGAAACTTCATCCACGAACATTGTCTTTAGTCTGGCAAACTTTTTCCTTTTCCTGTCATCAATTTTCATTTTCCGCGCTTCATCCTTTTCATAACCAGGCTTGATACCGAAAAATGAATGAATAGTCTCTCCGTTAACATTAATTGCGGAAATCCCAGTCGGTGCTAAAACTACGGACTTTTTCTTGTTATATAGCCGGATATGCTCAAGAAGTGTGGATTTACCAGTTCCCGCCTTGCCTGTAACAAAAAAACTACGGTCAGAATTCTCCACCAAATCAATAACTTGTTTTGCTTTTGCACAAAATTTAATAGACATGCCTACATTTTAGCAGAAAAAAGATAAAAGGTAAAAGTGGTAAGGTAAATTTTTCAATAAAATCATCCAGCCGCCTAGGGGTAAAAAACCCCGTGAACGGGGCTAGAATCTTTAGGCGTCCGCAGGCCCCTTTAGGGGCCTTTGTTGTAGATAGCCTGGCCGTTGCACGGCCAGGCAGCAAAGTGAATTTTTCAACAAAAAACCCGATGCTGTAATAAACACCGGGTTACTTTTTCTGCTTGATAATAAATTGCCAAGCTAGACGGAGCGGGACACGCCAACCAGTCTTGCGTAACTGATAAGCTGACACCCATCTTTTGTTAACTATTTTGTAGCCAATTGAATTCAAAACTGCATTCATGTCAGAATAACGATCCACGCCCCAAAGCATGAAAATGTTACCTGATTGAACACGATTCAGTCCGATATGTCCAATTTCATTGCGACTATTGATCACAATTTGCCAAAGCTTGCTACGTTTTTTGGAAAATCGAACATATAACTCAAAGGCCATGGCCACCAGCACCAATTTGTTAAACAACTTGGTCAAAACCCATTTTGTTAAGTCCGACACCTGTTCTGGTTTTTTGAAATCAGGTATCTGCTTGAAAAAATAGGATTTGGTAGCTGACACACGAGCTAAAAACTCAACTTCTGACATATCAACATTTTGCCATTCTTGACGATTTTTTCTGTACGGTAAACTGCGTGGCTGAGAAGCTAAGCCTATGACTTGCTTGATCCAACGTAGCCCAGCATAAACAGCTTGGAGCTGCCTTTTAGCTTCCCACTCAGCTGGCTGCAACTTCAACCGTTGCTCTTTGGTTAATGGCCTAATCTTGTCATGCAGGATTGAATAGCCACAGGTTTGATGAATCCTGACGAGCTTGTTTAGCTCGGCATAATATTCTGGGTCTGCTAACGGAATCGTTGGCGCAAACATCAAAGTACGACCGTTTTTTTTGGCATGATAGGTTACGATCGGCAACTGGATATTTCCATTACGACAACGTATATATTCTGTACCAAATCGATTAACCAACTTCATCGCCAACCAATAAAACGGGTACGTAACCAACATTAGCAACACCAGCAGGAACAGCAGTACAGACCGCCAGATTCTGCGTAGTATTTTTCTCATGCGTTACCTCATTTTTTACCACAACATCTCACTGTTCAATTTACCGCCTAAAGGCCTTTCGTCGATTTGCCCACACTCAAGAGCTTCTTTGGATGCTTCTTGGCGTGTTAAAAACATGTTTTCATCATTAACAAACCCTTGCTCCCCAAGACTTACGGCTTTGCGAATGCGGGGAACCCTGATCATCTTTTCAAGAATTTTTATGTGCCTACGACCTGTGTAAACCTGACCTTCATGACGGATTGCTGCTTGTACAATCATACTGACCTCCATTGTAAAGAACAGTTTAGTTTAACATCTTAATTATAATTTGTCAACAACATCATAAAAAAAACCTGCCCTAGCATTTTGCTACGGCAAGCGGTTTCTGAATTACTTTGAATTCAGAAATTTTGCAAAGATAAACACAATAAAGATTGACTACTGAAACAGTCTACGAAAGAACTTGAAAGGATGAAGAAAAAACTCCTTCATAATCGCCAAATCTTCTCTAGCAATTTCCTTTGCAGGATCCTTGCCTTGCGCTTTGAACTCATCGTAACGCCGGGCATAAATCTCATCTTTCACTCTACTGTCAATTCCAAATGGTCCTCGTGTAAACATAGTCACCTCCTTGTTTACCGTTAATCAACGGACTCGTAGGTAAATTATATCATAAATAATATTGACAACAAAACTAATAAACTATAAGCTAAAATAATAATAATCGTTCATTTTACAACGGGAGACTCAATGGAAAAGCAAACGACTCAACAAATCAGGAATAAATTCTCAGACTTTTGGGATGAACAAGGCTTTGCAAAAAGGACCAGCAATTCAATTGTTCCTCCTCCCAACTGGCAAGAATCGCTATTTATAATGTCTGGGTTCATTAGACACTGGGAAACGGTTGCTACCACTGGATTTATGGCTCAACCAGAATATGTGTGCCAACCATGCATTAAGTTAGGGTTTAATTATCTTGACTTGAATGACATGATGGCAAAAGATGGATTTTTTACATTTTTTGAACAACTTTCTTGCGCACAAGCAAATACTGGGCAAAAAGATATATTCAAATTTGTTAAAAATGTTTGGCGATTTCTTACCCAAGAACTGAATTTACCTACTAACAAATTGCACATCAGCGTTCATCAAGATCAGTCGCTGATTTATCAAGCTTGGCTAGCGGCAGGAGTAGCAAAAGAACAAATAACTTTTCCAGATCAATTTGCCTTTCACTTAAACCTGGATTCTAGTAACATTCATGGTTTCTACAGTACAATCTCATTTGATCGTGGCCAAGAACAATCTGGCTACTGCGGAAACTCTGGATGCAATATTAACTGTGATTGTGATCGATTCCTGGAACTTGGTGATATCGGCTTAATCGCAATTGGCGATGTTGTGATAATTGACCATGGACTTGGACTAGAGCGAATAGCTTCAGCCTGCCTTGATCAAAAAAACACAAATAGCCTACCGGAAATTCAACAACTAACTAGTGCAATCCACAAACTAATCCCATTAGACGAAAATGAACTATTTGTAATAACTGACCACCTACGTTCAACAACTGTAATTATAAACAGTGGTATTATCCCAGGAAACAAACAAGCTGGATATTCACTTCGTCAACTAATTAGGAAAATCCTCTGGCTACTCCTCAAGTTTAATAAGCTTGAAAGAGAAACCGTCTCTATTCTTTGGCAAACTGCGACAGAGATACTCAAAAAACAACTGGGATATATAGACATAAACTCCGACAAAATAGTTCCAGTCATTCTGGCTGAATATGACCAGCACCTCCAAATGGTCGAAAGAGGAAAAAAAACTTTACGAAAATTTTTCAAAAAAAGAACCAGTCAACAACCGTTAACTGATCAAGAAAAAAAGTTTCTGTTTGAAACTTATGGGATACCACCAGAACTTATCCCCTGGACACAAGAATAAAAACTACAAAACAAAGACAGTTTTCAGAAAGCTGTCTTTTATATTTTTTCGACAATTGAAAACAATTCAATTTCTTCATCATCTATAAAAACTGCAGCCAAATCAGCTATGCCAAGTACTGTTTTATCTGGATATTTTGTTTTGATTTGTTGCAAGATATCAAAATATGCTTTTTGATAGTGTGGTAATACAATATATTTCGACAGAAAACCAAATCCTTTTTCGAAACACAATTCTTCATCCAATTCAGAAACTATACTTATCCCCGTCAAAGCTGATGCACCAGCACTAATTCCCGACAAAACTCCACCTCTTCCTAAAAATTCTTCCAATTCATTTACAATGTTTTGTTCTTTGAATTTATTTATCAAGCAACAAGTATCGCCTCCGCCCAAGTAAATCAAATTAGAATTTTGGATTTTATTTTTTATTTCCTCAAACGATTCTGAACTCAACTTGGCTGAGCTTACTGTGCTACAACCTAACTCAGAATAATATTTCTCAAAAATTTTAATATATTCATCTGAATCACCTGCCGCTGTAGGGAAAAACAAACACTTAGCATCACCTCCAGCTAAACCAATAATTCTTTTATCAATTTCCGCTGTCTGTGCTGATTGAATTTCGCCACCACCGATTAAAACTATTTTCTTTGTCATATTGAATAATATAATGATAAACAATGCTCGCCAAAACACTTAGCTGATTTAGTTTGCTTAGAAAATTTAACTAAATTTCTTAATATCAAGTCAAAATCATCCGTGACAATATTTCCAGCTAATAAATCTTGGCGATGAAAACAAGGAAAAACAGAACCATCTGAATCAACAACCAAATCGTCAACACCCATGTGACAATAAGTAGGTTTAACTGCTCCCTTTGTTTTATTATAATATCCCTGAATTAAACTCCAGTATTTTTGTTTTTTATTTTTCTCAAGCCAAGGCTTGATTTCAGTTATTAAATAGTTCCATTGTACCTCTGATAAATTCCTAAAGCTTAATCTATCGTAATATTTATTATCTTTATTAATATATGCTGGTTGGATAACAAGTTCATGACCATTTTTATCAGCTTGCTTAATAACCTCTGGCAAACTTTCCAAATTCTCCTTAGTTAATATATGAACAACCGAAAATGGAATTTTATTGCTCTGCAAATCAACCAATAACTGTTTATTTAAATACATTGCCGACAAAAATAATTTCGTAACACCCGCGTCACTCAACTCTTTTACAATCTCACTATTCAAAAATATCCCGTTAGTATCAACATTGACGTCCAACCCCAACTCCTTGCAACGTTGAACACAAAACAAAACCTCCTTTTTTCTAGTCATTGGCTCTCCGCCAGTAAGACAAACCTCTGTGAACCCAGCATCTTTCACTTTGTTCAAAATTGAATCTAAATTTTCTTGACTAAGACGATCTGCCTTTTTTCGAAAAGAATCCTGATTATAAAAACAATGCAAACAATTCACATTGCAACTACTTGTAATAATAATAAACGCAGTTTTACAAATTAATTTCTTGGTCATAGTATGTTGCCCATGGCAAATAATCATTAAAAAACTTACAACGCTCAATGTCTACTGGTTTAGTGAATTTTTTCATCTCATACACCTCCAGAGGACAAGGACCACCGCAAACATTCATTGCTGGACAGTTTAAACATTTATTTAGAAAATATGGTTCAGTTAATTTCCACTTAGAAAATACCGAGCCCTTCTTTTGCAGATCAGTAAACTTTGACAAAATATCTGGCTGATCCCAACTAACGATACAAGGGCTGAGAAGCCCATCTGTCTGCAATGTCGCCGTGTAATAATCATTATATTTTGCACAAGAAAATATTAGAGGTTTCTCCTCATTAATAGCAAACAACACACGCGTGCCGAAACTGTTAATTATCGCTTTATTTTCTTCAGCAATCTTATGACATTTTTGAATTTGTTTTGAAAATTCAGCACCATCAATAGTCCAATTCCCATGTACTGGCTGTGGGGTATTTATTGTAATAAACTTAAATCCTAATTCTTTTATAATATACTCACAAGCATTGGCTAAATCTTCAATCGTTTCTGGTGCCGGAGTAACTAAAATTCCAATTTCATTATTTGTTTCCCTTAAAATCTTTAACCCTTTGATCGTTTTATCATAAGCGCTTGCCTCATTTGAAAAAACTCTATTCAGATCATTCATTTTTTTCCAACCATCAAGTGAAACACTAACCAAAAAACTATTTGCTTTAAAAAACTTTGCTTTTTCTTGAGTCAACAAGGTTGCATTTGTAGTAATTCCAAAGTGAGCTTGGGAAATTTGCTTCTTTACTTTGAGCTGATTAATATAACTTACCGCTTTTTTTATTAATTCAAACTCCAACAATGGTTCTCCACCAAAAAACTGTACTTCAATAGCTTTGCCATTACAAAGTTTTGCTAAATTATCTATTCCACTTTTTAATGTTAGCCAAGACATAACTTTCGCCTTTTTGGTTTTCCTTTTATCAACAAAACAATACTTACAATCAAGGTTGCACTTCTCAGTAATAATAACGCGCAGAGCATTCATTTTTATGTTGCCTGACATTTGCTTTTCTTTCTTTGATCTTTGTTGACCTGACCAATCTACTAATTCAGCTAGCTCATCAGCGTCATTTTCAACAATAACCTTCAGTTGGATGAACTGTTTCCAAATATTTTCAAAATCCTTCTTTTCTGTATCACCTTTTTCAACTAAACAAAAAACCTCCGACTTTGTTCGGGGCTCTTTCAGAAAATTCACCAAACTTATTGTTTGTTTATCGATGAATTGTGTTTTTAAATTTAAACTGTTAAACAAAACACAAAATTTGTCTTGTGGAAATATATATGTCCAGCGAGACTTTACAAACTTCTTCATAACAGTTTATTATTTAGCAGGCACATCAGAACATCCACCTGACTGCATGCATAATTTTGTTGATGAAGATGTCTTTATTTTTTGTTTCTTTCTTTGAACTAATTTCATAATTTTTGTATTATTAACTGCATTGTAGCTCTTTTACTTGTATTTGTCAAGAAAGTGGTAAATTTAAGTAACATTTTTAAAAATTAATACAAAACAACCTGCCATTCTCGAATAGCAGGTTATTATCCAAACCATAATAAGTTCAAGGGATAATTTATAGCGTCTTCAATTTAAAACCCTGATCTTTCTTTGAAGCTGCTCTTCTATAAGATTTTTTTTCGGTCTCTAGACCGGGATGATAACGTTGCCTCAGCCTCTACTTCCCGGTCTAAAGACCGGGGTAAGTTTGGCAACACTTGTAGTAGAGTTAAATGTAATTAATTCTAGGCTGTAAATGTTCATAATTATTGTATTTAGCCACCTGGCCCTGAAAGGGCCAGGCTAAGTTTTGTAAAGGCTACTAAAGTAGCCTGAAGAGACTTAGCCCCATTTATGGGGGTTTAGAATATAAATAGCCTGGGGTTTTCAACCCCAGGTGGCTAAGTATACAAAATTTAACTCATTGATATTGCAAAGGTATTGAACCATTACACAGCCCCTTGACAAAAATATAGATTCATGTAAAACTACAGTATTGATCTTTAACTAATCCATGGAGGACATCATGATTGGAAGTAATGGATTTGACCTACTGGGTGAACAACTAATACTGGCCATAAAATTCCAGCAATCTGGATATGATCCCAAGTTGATGCTGGAAGATGGTGTCAGAAGCGAAACTCACGCGGCTGAAAATATTTTTGAACTGCAGGGTGAGCGCTGGTTTATGAAAGGTGAATCACTGCCAGGCTATGTTGG
>JABHAL010000016.1 GCA_018674305.1 Candidatus Falkowbacteria bacterium
AAATTACTTACCCGATCGGTGCGAGCTAAATTTTGGAGACATGCTCAATGGGTACAGTTTGCTTTGTTTGATAAAGGTAAGTTTGTTGCAACTGGAAAAGGTTTTGTTCTTCGTGATGGGCAGGAAGCTATTCACTTTATGATGCCACGAGACTGGAAATCTAAACAAAAACAAACAACTGGTGGTCGTTCGATTAAACTTTTGGTCAAAGGTTTGCCGGTTTCAATTTTTTTCAAAGTTACATTGCATTTTACGAAAAGTGTTAACTGGCAGGCGATTTACACTTGGTGCAATCGGTATAAACCCAAAGCACATGAATTTAAACTGCCTTTCACCGGTTTAGTCCGAAAGTATGATGTTGGTGGAATTTTGGGCGAACTTATAGAAGAAGTGTTGGAATCGCGTAGAACTGAATTGCAAAATGTCATGGGAGATTATCTAAGTTTAGAATCGAATAGAACTGTGGGGGAGCTGGATCAACTCTTGATTGATCAGCTGGATACTTCTGCTATGCGCATTCCCGGAGTGGAGCGGGTTGAAGTCAGTATTTTGAGAGAAGACGAAAAGCAAAAAGGACAATGTCCTTACGCATAGAATAGTAAATAGCAGGTCAGAAGTTGGCCTGTTTTTTTTTCGGTACAGATTACTGATCAATGCGGATGTACGGATTTATTAAAGATAGTTTATATTGTTGGTTCTAAGTTGATCCGTACATCAGTACAAATCCGTAATCCTTATGTTGTGGATTAAACCCCTTGACAAATGTATTTTTCTCGTGTATAATCTCGTTTATCACTATTAAACCTAAATGGAGGTAGTGCAATATGCACAGAGTTAGAAGGGTTCTTTTAGTAGAAAACGATCCGGCCGTAGTTGAGATGATGAACATTTATTTGGGATATGCTGGCTATGAAGCAATAACTGCAGTCTCAGTCGAGGATGCAATCAGAATAATCGATGAGGATGTGATTAATCGAGGCTCTGGTGGGATTTTGCTTGAAGAAGAAATGATTGAAGTTGCCGGTGAAGATGATGAAAATAATGACCTTCCTAAGCAATTCAAAGTCATTGATGCAATTTTACTGGATGGTAGTTTGCATCAGGAGCTTGATAGCTTGCAAGTTCTGGATCGAGTCAAACATCATAGGCTACCTGCACCTGTAATTGCTATTTCCGGTAATCCCGTGAGTAATCGCATTTTGTGCGAACAAGGTGCAAAGGCAAGTTTTGTCAAAACACAAACAATGGCCATTGTTGGTTATTTGGCTACATTGTAAGAGAACATAGCGAACAGTTTCCATGAAACTGTTCGTTTTTTTGTTTTACAGGATTACTAGATTTATTGGCCAATGTGTACAATATTTATTGTGAATTAGTAATAATATTCATGCAATATTTGTGTAATATTAGTGTAATATTTAGGTCGACATTGACAAATTCAAAAATTTATGCTATAATGCAAGTGAAAATTAAACTTTGGAGGATTGAAAATGGCGATTCGTAACCCGTTTTTTTTGCAACATGGTGCATATCGTGGCAAGGCCGTTGAGGTTGTTTTGTTTACCAGTCTGCGTGGATATGAACATCTGCGTGAATTGAAGCGGACAGCTACGCATCCTGGCCTTCGGGCGCGCTTGAACGAGTTGTTCGAACGTGCGGAAAAGCCTTCGATCAAGCAGAAGTGTGTTTGCGAGAAAGGAACTCCTTGTTACATTGCCTACAAGCGTAATGAATCGGGAGTGGCGTTCTTCGAACTGCACTGTGAAAAGTGCAAAGACGAACGTTATTTCGATGCGGACGTATTGGAGCTCAGCCTTTCCAGCATTGGCCGATTCGGTTACGCCACTGACAAGAAAGCGTTTCTGAGTCATCTGCGCTGGGCTTGTGGTTTGCCACAAGACGGCAAGGGGATTAAGCCTTACCAAGCATTGCAGGCGTTGGGAGCAGTGCTCCTTTAACTAATTTCCCGGGTACACTAAAGAGTGTGCCCGGTTTTGTTTTTTTAAAGAAGTGAATTAGGGGAGTTTATTTTCATCATATAATTTGCTATAATGTAATCAGTTAAAATAACTGTAAATACATCTTTACAGAAGTTGTTTAATTTAAATAAAGAGTTAGCTTGGTATACTGTTAAACTGTTCAAAAAACAATATAACAATATAGCAATATGACAATATAATTATATGAAAGTACTTTTACACATTGTAGTGATTGTTATGTTAGTGGCCGTTGGTTTTTGGGCGGGTTTTTATTATGGTGAAAAAGCCGGATATGAAAAGGGTGTAGCAGTCCAACAAGTTATTGTTAACCCAATTGAGAAAGTAACTGAACAAGCAGAAGAATACTCTAATCCTTTTAAATATCAGAATCCTTTTGAAGATGTAAAAACTAATCCTTATGAAAACTAAATATATGAATTACTCAAAACGTTTGAGTTACGGTGTGGGGATTGTGTTTTTTCTGTTGCTGGTTGGTTTAGTTGCTGTACAAGCTCAGGATTTTAACAGAATAACTTTTCCTATCTCAGAGTTGGATAACTGCACTTCAGTTGAAAATTGTAAGGTGTTTTGTGATCAGCCGACTAGTATGAATGCGTGTATGAGTTTTGCTGAAAAAAAGGGCTTAATGAAAAAGGAACATGTACAAGTTTTAAAACAAATTGAAACAGTTAAGGGGCCTGGCGGGTGTATTGGAAAGCAACAATGTGAACAGTTTTGTGATAAATCAGATAATTTTGACGAGTGTATTAATTTTAGTGTTCAGAGTGGATTAATTAATAATGAAGATGCTGAAATGATCAAGAAATTAGGCCCTAATAGAAGCGGGCCAGGTGGTTGTAAGGGAGTGGATTGCAAAGAATATTGTGATAAACCAGATAATTTTGAAGTCTGCATGAATTTTGCGATTGATAATGGAATGATGTCAGAGGAAGAAGCTAAAATGGTAAAAAAAATGGGACCTGATGCTAAAGGGCCAGGTGGTTGTAAAGGGAAACGTGAATGTGATAACTATTGTGATAGTCCAGATAATTTTGAAGTTTGTATAGATTTTGCAGTTGACAATGGCATGATGCCACTTGAAGAAGCGGAACGAGTAAGAAAAATGGGTCCGCCAAAACCAGGACCAGGTGGGTGCGATAGTCGACAAGAGTGTGATGCCTACTGCGAGGTCCCGGATCATTTTGAGGAATGTATTAAGTCCGCAGTTGATCAAGGTATGATGACGCCAGAAGAAGCCTCTCGTATTAAAAAAATGGGACCAAAAATGGCAGGACCGGGTGGCTGTATGGGACCTGAAGAATGTGATAATTTTTGTTCTAGTGAAGAACATATGGATGAGTGTACCCAGTTTTCAATTGATAATGGGCTTATGACACCGGAAGAAGCTGAAATGATGCAACATGGTCCAAAAGAACCAGGACCAGGTGGTTGTCAAGGTAGAGAAGAATGTGATAATTTTTGTCAGCAACCGGATAATATGTCAGAATGCCTAGATTTTACAGTCAAAATGGGACACATGTCGCCGGAAGAGGCTGAGAGAATTAAATCTAATCCAATGCTTCCACCAGGAGCTCCAACTCCAGGGGATTGTAAAGGAGAAGAATGTGTTAATTATTGTAGTGATGAAAATAATTTTGAGGAGTGTATGAAATTTGCTGATGAGCATCATATTATGGATGAAAAAGCAAAGCAGCATTTTGAAAAGGATTTACCAGGAATGTTTAATAAACCTTATGACCCAAATCAGCCAGGTCCTGATCTAATGCCTTATGATCCAAACCAACCAGGATTTGAACAGGGACCTTGGGATAATCAACATGGAGAGGACAATAAACCTTGGCCAAAACCTGAATGGTCAGAGCAAGAAAAACAAGACTTGGACCACTGGGGGAATGAAGAATTTGGTGATGATTGGCAAACAAAGAAACAAGAGTTTCAGGATTCAACAGGTGGAGATTGGAATCAGGACACAGAAGATTTTAAAAAATGGGTTAAGCCAGAGGGTGACAATTGGCAATCTGAAGAAAATAATAAAGAATGGTAGGATTTAAAACCGGAAGGTGATTGGCAAGAATCAGAGTCCAATAATGACTGGCAGGAACCAAAACCTATTGAAGAATGGCATGACAATAAGTGGGATGAACCGAAAAAGGACGACAATTGGCAAGCACCTGAATTCAATGATAATGGCCAAGGTAATAATTGGCAAGAACTAGAAGGTCAAAAGGATTGGCAGGAGCCTGAAGCTAATAATACTGAATGGCATCCGCCAGAACAACAAGGTTTTATGGATAAAGTGAAGAATCTCGCTGAAGAAAAATTTCAAAAATTTGAGGAAGTTAATTTTCCTGAGGGCCAAGAGCCATTAATAATGCCCAATGAAATGTTGAAGAAATTTTAATTTTTTAAATTTATAATATTAAGTATGAAAAAAGTTTTTATTTATTCAGTAGCTTTGTTGATGATTCTTGGAGTAGTTTTACCAGTGTCTGCAGTTGACTCAGTTGATTATTTTGAATCAAAAGTATCTACTTATACTTCTGATCAATGGCAACCAAAAATTTATTATCCTTATGTTGCATGGATAGATTGGCTTTATGATGAAGATGGTCAATTTGTAGCTGGTGGGGGAGTTGATGGAAAGAACAAGCGGGATGCAATGTTATATAATTATGGTAATCCTGGTAATGCAGCTATTAAGCTTTCCGGAGTAGATGCAATGGTAACAAAAATAGAAGTTACTAATAGTCACGTGTTTTGGTTGGATTCAGATTCTTCTACACCCGGCTTGCATTATTATAGTATTATTAATAAGCAGTTTGTTCACGCGGTTGATATTCCAACATATCCAGCGAGTTCAGACTATGGCGGAGCATTTTTATCTGCCTGGACAGACAAAGTTGTCTATACCACACCGGGTGCAACGGGGATGTTTTTATTCAATGCCACAACTGGAACAAATACGAAGTTAACAGATACATTTGTAAATGGTTTGGATTATCAAGATGGTCTAGTAGTTTATACTGATACCAATATTAATGGAGGAACAGTTTACAAACAAGTAATTAGCACCGGAATAATAACTACTATTTCCACTGATAATACAAAGGCAGCTTCCTTTAGTGATAATATTACGATGAGTAATAATCGCGCAGTTTGGCAGGTTGGAGGAACGAAACCAAATATGTATTTTTATAATTTAGAAACAGGTGCTGGCAAGTTTATTACAAGCAGTGAAAAAAATCGATACAATCCACGAATGGGAGCCAGTTTAGTTGTTTGGAGTGAAGCAGATGGCGGTAATTCATACTTAGGAATTTATAATTATAATAAAGATGAATTAACTTATTATGCCCCTGAATCTGGGAATATTAACTGGCCAGATGCGACGCATACACAAGTGGTTTTTTCTTCTAATCGAAGCGGAGAAACAAATATTTATTCAATCGATTCTGAAGTAATAGTGGTGCCAGAACCTGAACCTGTGGTTATTATTGAACAAGACCCAGCGCCAATTCCACCAGACGGCGTTGAGAGTGGCGATTTGATTAAAGGAAGTAGCGCAGCGGTATATTATTATGGTGCTGACGGAAAAAGGTATGTTTTTCCTAATAGTAAATGTTATTTCACTTGGTATGATGATTTTTCTACAGTTAAAATGGTTTCTGATGGTGAATTAGCAGACGTGGAAATTGGTGGCAATGTAACTTATCGACCTGGAGTAAAAATGATTAAAGCAGCTTCTTCAAATAAAGTTTATGCAGTTGCTAAGAATGGTGTCCGCCGTTGGATTGGAACAGAGGTAGTTGCTAAAGCTTTGTATGGTGATAGTTGGAATACTCAGATACAAGATGTTCCAGATTCTTTTTGGGTAAATTATACAGCTGGCGATGATGTTATTTCAGCTGATGATTATAATCCAGCTGTAGCTACTGCGGCTAGCTCAACGATTAATATTGATAAGAGTCTTTAGTCGAGTGAATAGGCGTTTATAGATAGAAAGTTAATGATTATGGATGGCCAAAAAACGAATAAATATAAGCCTTTGGAAAACTTATGGATTTGGCAAGAGGCCGGGGAATTGCATAGATTGATTAATATTTTATTGAAGGATCTAAAGGGGACTCTTTATTCAAATAGTCAAATTGTTCGTTCATCACAATCGGTTTGCAATAATCTTGCTGAAATGCATGGGGCATATTATTTTACGGCAAAAAAGAACAGCCTTCGTATCGCTAGAAAAGAAGCTAGTAAAATAATTAAGCATATTGAGGAATTTAAAGATAAACAAACTTGGGATAATAGTGCTTGCGATGAATTAACAGGTAGATATAAGCGTTTGATATTTGGCATTAATCAATATGTTGTATATATCAATAAAATAAAGGGTAAACTTAAGACAAAAAAGTAATTAGTAACTTTCTTTAAATATGTTATGGTTTTGGTTAGTTATAATTTCACAATTTGCAAATGCTGGGGCTCAGCTTCTGGATAAGTTTTTGTTAACCAAAAATTTCCCACGCCCAGTTGTTTTAACTTTTTGGACCGCAGTGGCTAATCTGTTAGGGCTAGTTTTTGTCTTCTTTGGTTTTAATTGGTGGCCAGGTTGGTATTTGTTAATTGTAGCGTTGTTGTCTGGCGTGGCCTTCACAATAGCTTTGCAGTTTTTGTACATGGGCCTAAAAAAGGGAGAAGCTTCGCATATTGCACCCTTAGTTGGTGGAGTTGTTCCACTTGTTAGTTTTGCTCTGTCTTATTACTGGTTAGCGGAAAGATTAAATTTTAATCAAGGAATTGCTGTTGGTTTCTTGGTGGCGGGAGCATTATTAATTTCTTTTGAAAAAAGTAAGAAGCACTCTGGAATTCACATTGGCATGCTCTGGGCAGTTATTGCAGGTGTACTTTTTGCCTTATCATATG
Organism: Candidatus Falkowbacteria bacterium; assembly: GCA_018674305.1. NCBI lineage: Bacteria > Candidatus Falkowiibacteriota > Candidatus Falkowiibacteriota bacterium. The sequence continues at coordinate 6,921 of JABHAL010000016.1, forward strand.
TAATGGCTCGAGTTGTTTACTTGCAGGACACTTTTGCTACTGGGTTTGTTTGGGGGAGGCTTGGTTCATTTTTGGCAATTGTTCCTTTGTTGTTTAGCGTGAAAATTAGAAGGGCAATTTTTGTAAAAACAAAAAAACAAAAGAAAAAAGCCAAGACCGGTTATATTATTTTAGCAATTAATAAAATTTTAGCAGCTTTATATTTCCTGGGAATGAATTATGCAATGTCCCTTGCCAGTGCAACTTTAGTTAATGCCTTGGCAGGTCTGCAATATGCGGTTTTGTTTGTCTTGGTTTATGTGTTTAGTAAAAAAATTCCTAAATTTTTCAATGAGTATTTTACCAAGCAAGAAATATTTCAGCAGATCATGGCTATTTTATTGATTAGTATTGGATTGGCGTTTATGGTTATTTAAAAGAAGAGACGTGATTAATCACGTCTGTATAAATTTATAAATAATGAACAACAAAAAGAAAAAATTAATTGAATATTTTGTAATTTCTTTAGCAATAATTGTAATTTTTGTTAGTTTTTTGACTATATTATATTTTCATTCATTTGAAAGAGATAATTTTGAATTGGGTGTAAATTTTTCTAATAAGTATGCTGAGTATTTAGGTTTAGATTGGCAAGATTCATACTTGGCAATTTTGGATGAATTACAAGTTAAATATATTCGTTTGGCAGCGCCTTGGAATGAGATTGAGCCTGAAAAAGATTTTTACGCTTTTGCTGCTTTGGATTGGCAGATTGAACAAGCTGATAAAAGGGGCGTGGACATCATTTTGGCAATTGGTAGGAGAACACCACATTGGCCAGAATGTCATGACCCAGAATGGATTAAGGGTTTAGCTGATGAAGTTGTTGTTACTCAACAATTGGAAATGATGGGGAAGGTAATTGAGCGCTACCAGTCCTATGATAGTATAAAAATTTTACAAGTTGAAAATGAGCCTTTATTGGATGCTTTTGGTGAATGTCCGCCAGCAGATTTGAATTTATTACGCAAAGAAGTCGCTTATGTGAAGACTCTTGATGATCGTCCAATCTTAATTACTGATAGTGGAGAACTTAGTTTATGGTTAGCAGCAGCTAATACTGCCGATTATTTCGGGACTACAATGTATCGAGTGACTTATAATGATGTTTGGGGATATGCTTTTTATCATTTACCGCCTTTGTTTTATAATTGGAAAGCAGTTTTAGCTGGAGTAGATCCAAGTGAAGTTTATGTTTCAGAATTACAAGCTGAACCTTGGGCTCCAAGTGGGCTTTTGAATACTCCACTTGAAGAACAAAAGATATCTATGGATGCTCATCGTTTAATAAGCCATGTTCAATATGCGAAGCGAACTGGTTTCAAAGGTGCTTATTTGTGGGGAGCTGAATGGTGGTATTGGTTGAAAGTTAAGAAAGGGGATAGTTCTCTGTGGGATACAGCTCAATACATTTTTAAATAAACATGTAGCGTGTAGCCTGTAACATGTAACACTACTTAAGTGATGATACATGATTCAGGTTTCATGATTCAGGAATAAAACATGAAAGTTGTAATGATAATAGCTCAAAAAGATTTTCGAGATGAAGAACTTTTTGATACCAAGGTCGCTCTAGAACAACGGGGAGTGGAGGTTGACGTCGCAACTGCTGAAGATAAAACAGCTTATGGTGTGCTCGGTGGGCAGATTTCTCCGAATTTAACTTTTGGTGAAATTCAACCAGAAAAGTTTGACTCTATTGTTTTGGTTGGGGGAGCTGGAGCTTACGATTTAATAGAAAATAAACAAATTCATATTTTAGTTAAAGAGTTTATTGAACAAAATAAGATAGTGGCAGCCATTTGTATTGCTCCCGCAATTTTGTCTCGAGCTGGTGTACTAAATGGAAAGCAATCAACAATCCATATTTCGGGAGTTGATTATTTTCAAGGAACGGGAGTTGATTATGTTGAACAGGATGTAGTAGTTGATGGTTGGTTGATTACCGCCAATGGTCCGGCTGCAGCTTCACGTTTCGGACAAGAGATTGCAAATAAGTTAAAAGTTTATAAAGTTTAAAGTGATTATTATATGAAAGCATTGTTTTTCATGGATAAATTTGCACCACGGCAAATTGGTAAAACTTTTGTAGTAATTGTTTTTGTTATACTTATTCTTTTTGTCGCTTTGATGCTTGCTTTTGGTGTTCATCCAATAAACAAAAGAAAGGCTTCAGACGCTGATCAGATTGTTATTGAAAATATTAATAATAAATAATTTTTCTATATTAAATTTGAAATTATGTTTAAATCCAAATTAATTTGTTGCTTAGTCCTTTGTGGATTATTATTAAATGTAAATTTTGTTTTTGCTGAGTTGGCTGGAGAAGAAGTGCCTGATGCTAAATATGAAACTCAGGAATATTTGGAAGATGAAGTAGCAATTATTGAGCCAGGTGTGTTACCAAATTCATTTTGGTATTGGGGCGATATTTTTGCAGAGGAGATTCGCTATATTTTTACTGTGACAAAAAAAAGCAAAGGAGATTATTTGATCCAAACTGCCGAGGAGAGATTGGCAGAACTTCGTGAATTGAGTGAACAGGGGATAACTAAGTATGCTGAAAAATTGATTAGTAAACATGAACAATCAATAAAACTGGCAACTCAATTATATAAAAAAGCCAAAGTTCAGGGATGGGAGCAATTGCAACAAGGTCAAACCGATTTGGAAAAGGAAATTTTGTTAAACGAGGCAAAGTTAAAAGTAAAGGCCCGAAAAGCGCCAGCTGATTATGAAAAAGGTCGTGATAGTGTAATTGGTCAAATTGGTACTTGGTTTAAAAATGTAGTAAGTCATTTAAAATGGAAAAGAGGTGTGATCAAGGAACAGCGAGCGGAGGTTTTGGGTGAAGAGTAAAAATTACATAACACGTAACTCGCCTGCCTGTCGGTAGGCAGGTAACACATAACAACACACAATTATAATTATAATAAAACAGCACTTTTGCTGTTTTATTTTTGTGTAAATTTGAATAAAATAGCTATATTTGTGTTGACAAAAGATTGAATATGTGATATGCTGTTTTATTGAGAGTTTATTTATGGCGATGCTTCCCAAAAAGTGTCCGGGTTGGACAGCCTATAAGGGTCGGGAAGACTATTGGTTAGGGTTCGACTCCCTTTGTCGCCACCAAATTTAGAGGATTACATACCGTTGTGTGTATGTCCTCTTTTTTTTGTTTTTTTCGTAAAATTTGCTATACTGATTCTAGTGTTCTAAAAGTAATTAGTTTCGAATTTTAAATTTATTATGTACAAAAAAATAGTTTTTCCCAATAAGACCAGATTGATTCTGGTTCCTTCAAAACACACGAAAGCTACGACTGTATTTTTTTTATATGGTGTTGGTTCTCGTTATGAAAGTAGGGAAATAAATGGAGCTTCACATTTTTTGGAGCATCTAATGTTCAAGGGTACAAAAAAGAGACCAACCACTTTAGATATTTCTAGAGAATTAGATCGTGTTGGAGCTGAGTTTAATGCCATGACTTCCAAAGATTACACTGGATATTATGTGAAAATTAATCATGAAAAGCAGGATTTGGCCATTGATGTTTTGTCAGACATGCTTTTAAATTCAAAATTTGAACCAGTTGAAATTAATCGAGAAAGGGGAGTGATTGTGGAGGAAATAAACATGTATCATGATAATCCTTTAATGTCGATTGAAGGTGTTTTGGAAAGTATGGTTTTTAAGGGTAATACTTTGGGTTGGGAAATCGCTGGTCCGGCTTCAGTCATAAAAAAAGTTTCTCGCAAACAGCTTTTGGATTATAAGAACAAATATTATCGCCCAGACAATCTAGTCATTGCGGTAGCTGGTCGAGCCAATTCTAAAATTCAAAAAGTTTTGGAAGAAAAATTTATTAAAAAAAGTAAAAAAGGTAAACTTGAGGAATTGATCAAGTTTAAACCGTTTACCGTCAAACAAAAGCAACCTCAGGTTAAAGTTCAATTTCGGGATACTAAACAAGTTCAATTGGCATTAGGTTTCCCAGCTTATGGATATAATAGCCCCAAAACTTATGCTATGCATTTGTTAAGCATTATTCTGGGTGGCAATATGAGTTCACGTTTATTCATTTCGGTGCGGGAGAGAAGGGGACTTTGCTATTTTGTGCGTTGTTATCCTAGTTATTACCAGGATACTGGCAATATGTACATTCAATCAGGTTTGGATGTTAGTCGATTGGATGAAGCAATTCAGGTTATTCTTGGTGAACTTAGGAAAATTAAAAATAAAGGCGTAACAGCCAAGGAGTTAAGTGACGCTAAGGAATTTTTGCGTGGGAAAATAGTTTTAACTTTAGAAGATTCTTCAAGTATGGCCGAGTATTATGCTAAACAAGAAATTTTAACTGGTAAGACAATGTCGCCAGAGGTAAAATTGAAAAAATATCAGGCAGTTACTGAAAAAGAGGTACAGAATTTAGCTAAGGAGCTTTTTGTCAAAGAAAAATTAAATCTAGCGCTTATAGGTCCGTTCAAATCAGACAAGAAGTTTTATAAGCAGATAAAGTTGTAAAAGACAAATTTACAATTTTTTACAAATATTACTAATAGTATGAAGAAACTACTACTCGCTAATTGGAAAATGGAATTAACCGAAAGTTCAACCTTGGATTTGGTTTTTCAATTAAAAAAGAGTATGAAAAAAATAAGCAAAGTGGAGGTTGCTATTGCACCAAGCTTTATTTATTTAAAAGAAATTAAGAATCTACTTGGGCGTTCCAAAATTCAGTTATCTTCACAAAATGTTGCACCGGCGGACAAGGGTAAATACACCGGGGAGGTGTCAGCTGCCATGCTAAAGGAGCTGGGTTGTAAATATGCTATTGTTGGTCATTCTGAAAGAAGAATTAAGCTGAATGAAACTGATGAGTTGGTTAATCGCAAAATTAATCAATGCTTGGAAGCTGAATTAACACCTGTATTATGTGTTGGTGAGACATTTGAACAGAAACAGCAAGGTCAAACCGATAGTGTCTTAGTTAAACAATTACAAGTTGCTTTGGACAAGGTCAGTAATTTACCAGAAAGTGAAATAGTGATTGCTTATGAACCGATTTGGGCAGTTGGAACGGGACAGTTTTTGAAGGCAGAAGAGTTGTTTGCTTTTCAACGCACAATTAAACGAACGGTCAGTAGTTTGTATACAGAAAAGTTTTACGATGAGAAAGTTCGATTTTTGTATGGCGGTAGCATTAATAGTATTATTGCCAAAGATTATTGGGTTTGTGATTATATTGATGGGATTTTGGTTGGTGGCGCTAGTTTGGATCCGATGGAGTTTTATAATATAGCCTTAGAAGCAGAATAATAAATTACGTGAATTTGCGAATTAGATGCTAATATCGCGAATTGCGAATAATCACTATGTTAGTTCATGTTAAAAAGATCATTTCTAAAGCCGAGCGCGGCGGCTATGCTGTCGGCGCTTTTAATGTCAATAATTTGGAAATTATAGCTGCAGTTTTGAATGCAGCTGAAAAATTAAAATCACCAGTTATTATTCAAACCACTGAAGGCGCGATTGAATATGCGGGATTGGAAGAATTAGTCGCTTTGGTTAAAGCAGCTGCCGCTGATTTGAAAGTTCCTGTTGCTTTGCACCTTGATCATGGTCATGATTTTGAATTAATCAAAAAATGCATTGAGTATGGTTATTCTTCTGTCATGATTGATGCTTCTGATAAACCATTCAAGAAAAATATCGCTTTGGTAAAAAAAGTTGTAAACTATGCTCACAAAAGACAGGTTTGGGTTCAGGCTGAGCTGGGGAGGTTGGAAGGTTCAGAAGATTGGATCAAAGTTGGACAAAAAGACGTCTATTTGACTGAACCGGAAGAAGCCAAAGATTTTGTTAAACAAACTGGAGTTGATACCTTTGCTCCAGCGATTGGTAACTATCATGGAGTAGGTAAAATTATCAACAAGAAGGTTTTGAAATTAGACTTGAAAAGATTAGAAAAAATTGATAAGCTAGTGAAAGTCCCACTAGTATTGCATGGTGCCTCAGGTTTTCCTGATAATCAGATCAAAGGAGCAGTTAAAGCTGGCGTTCGGGTGATTAATATTGATAGTGAGTTACGAATTTCTTTTACCAAGGCAGAACGCAAGTTTTTGAAACTGAACAAAGATGTCTATGACCCTAGAAAGATTTTAGCCCCAGCAATCAAAGCTATGCAGAAGACAGTGGAGAAAAAGATTTTAGTTTTAGGTTCAAATGATAAAGCGTGAGATTTTGAAATTGAGTAATTGGTAATTTGAGATTATTATTTTATATTGGATATTCAGTATCTGATATTTGTTAACTATGTTATTAAATATAATTTTAATCGGTGCAATTGTAATCAGCTTAGGGGTGATTATTTTTATTATTGGTAGAAAATTTCCTAAGTTAAAAACTTTGGATGTGGATACAGTTCCTCAGGCGCAAACAGCCAAGGTCAGAGATAAGATTTTATTGGATCGAATGAAGCGTACAACTAAAAAAAGTAAAGACGCGGTAAGAAAACAAGCTGTTCCTATATTTAATATGTTGACTGGATTGATTAAAAAAGTAGCTGGTAAAGTTTATGATTTAGAGAGAAAATATCAAAAGCAAGCTACAGAAAAAAAACCTTTATCCGCGAAGGAATCAAAAACTAAAGTGGCTGATGTTTTAGCTAAGGCACAAGCTTTTATAAAAAAAGAAAAATGGAATGATGCGGAAAAATTATTGATTGAAGTAGTTAGTTTGGACTCAAAGAATAAGGAGGTTTATCATGGACTGTTTAGTATTTATTTATCTACCAAAGAATATAAACAAGCTTTGCAAACTGCTCAATTTATTTTACGTTTAGTACAAAAAGAAAGTCGTAGAGTGGAAAAACAAAGTGAAGTTGGTCAAAAATACTATACTGTTTCCAATGCTTCAGAGCTAGCAGATGTGTATATGGACATGGGTGAGGTTTATCAGAGAATGGAAAAACCTGAGTTGGCTTTGGCTAATTATCAGAAGGCACTTGAAGTTGAACCAAATAATCCACGTAATCTTGATCAAGCAATTGGAATTTGTATTATATTGAAGCATAAATCTTTAGCGTTTGATTTAATCAAACGATTGGAAGATGTTAATCCAGAAAATCAGAAGTTGAAGGAGTATTATGATAAATTGACTAATTTGTAAAAAGGGGGTATCCGCTACGCCGAATAACTTAAGAGTGTTGAGATTCCGGATCAAGTCCGGAATGACGACCGGGGTGGGTCGGCTCAGCAACCTTTCATCTGTCACTCCGGATTTAATCCGGAGTCTCGTGATCGTTTCCAGTAATCGATTTTAATGATAAACTTTATTAACTGTATTAACCAATTCGCTAATTAACTAGATAATCTTTTTCACTTACGCCGTCTTAGCTTCCTTCTTCGCATAAAGCTTCGGAGGACGCAGCAGTTGGTAGTTGTCATCATTTCGCCGTCTTAGCTCAGTGGTAGAGCACTTCCATGGTAAGGAAGGGGTCTGGGGTTCAACTCCCCAAGACGGCTCCATTCTTCGCCCTTCGCAAGCTCGAGGCTTCGAATGGCGCAGCCATAAAAAAAATCCAAATAGTTTTGGATTTTTTTTGTTGACCGAGAACATAATAATACTTTGCCTAAAATTAGATAAAGTAGGGTGGGTTTATGCTTGGTTTGTCGAAGGGGGTTGACAAATCATTAAATCTTTGCTATAATAATCAGTTCGAAATGGAGTACTTTTTATTAATGATACTAACATCCAGTGGTGCAGCCACCTGGGAGGAGGACTACATGGACGGTTAGTCGGGTGAACGCTGACCAAGCCGGCCCCCTCGACGTATGTCGAGGGGCCGGGGCGGAGGCACAACCCAATAACCGTTTCGTGCTGCGGCTATATTTTTCAATGTTGATTTTGTTCTAAATGGGAGGAATTGGAGATGAATGACTAGAGAAAGTTGTCAAAGTAATTTTCTGAAGAATTAACAAAGTCGTTAATTCCAGAAAATCGCGTCGTCAGACGTGAACTGAAGTTGCCAGCTGGGGAAAAGAATAATCCTTGGGTGACAGACTTGCCTGCGAAGAAGATTGTATTGCAAATTGTGAATTGTATGGTTAAAACGCAGGTATTGTAGTGACTGGGGCTTGGACACATCGTTGTTCAAGCCCCTTTTTTTTAACTCAACTATTTGTTATAATCAAAGTAATTAATGTTTATTGGAAAGACGAGCAAAACCTGCAAGACGTGCCTGCCGCAGGCAGGCAAAACGAGTCATTGACTTTGTTTTACTAGTCTCGCTTGTTGAACTTGTTTTACTTGTGAAAATATGATTTTAGAAAATGAATTACAAAGAGTTGGATTATCAGACAAAGAAGCTAAAGTTTATATAGCTGCTTTAGAGCTGGGATTAGAGTCTGTTCAAAATATTGCAGAAAAAGCTGGCGTTAATCGTGCTACAACTTATTCCGTTCTTGAAGGATTAATTACCAAAGGGCTAATTGGTATTTCACAGGAAGGTAAAAAAACTCGTTATTCTGCTACTTCTCCGGATTATTTAAATACCCAATTTGAAATTAGAAAAAAGGAAATTGAAGAAAGTCAGAAAAACTTTAAAAAGATTTTGCCACAGCTTTCCTCAATTCATAATGTTAAAAAAAATAAACCAGTTATAAAGTATTATGAAGGTAAATCAGGCCTTTTGAGTTGTGCAGAGGATTTTACTCAAATTTTTGACCCAAATTCTAATGAGCCGGCAAGAATGATTTACAACAGAGACAAAATAATCAATGTTATTACTGATGAAGAACGTAGTTCCTATGCAAAAATGCGAACTGATAGAAAAGTGAAGTCCAAGGTTCTATATAATACGAGTGTGGAAAATATATTGAGAGGCAGAATGGGTAGTAGGTTAATAGTTGATGAAAAGGATTTCAAATTTGACGGAGATATCTCTATTTATAAAGATTATATTAGGATGTCCAGCTTAGGTAAGCCGATCAATGCAATTTTGATTCAAGATAAATGCTTGGCGCAAACCTTGAAAGCAATTTTCGATATGGCTTGGGAGACAGCTTTACGTAATAAAATAGAAGAAAAAAAATCAAAAAAGTAAAATAAAATTAAAAGAGGCTTTGCGATGGCAAAGCCTCTTTTTGTTTTTACTTGCGACCAATAAGAACCAGGGCGTCTCCCTGTTCAGGGTGCAGACCTTCCATCAGGTCTTTCGTGAAGGAAGTTTTGGGTTCAAGCGGTTCTTTGGTCAGGCACCGGCCATATACTTTCGGATGGATCAAGCTATTTCGAGAGAAAGACTCGAAAACCATTGAAAGTACTTCAGTCGGGACCCTGTCCAGCGGGGTGATCAAAGTCATCCTCGCAATCTCGCACACCCAGGCAAAGTAGCTCATAACAATTGGACTTTGAGTGCGAACCATCAGGAAGTCTTCGTTGTGTTCAAGCCTGGTACTGGCCAGAAGCTTGTAAATCGCCAGTTTGCGTCGTGCTTCAGGCAAAACAAAAGCACTTGCAAAATAATTGACGCGCGCCCCGTCAAGACCTGACACATTAGTCTGAAAGAGGTTGTTAAGGGAGTAACCGATTAGCTGGTCCCTACAGTTAAAAACGAAATGTCCAAGGTTGGATTCGCCGAGGTGTTCGAACGTTTCTACCAAGGGCACTTCTTGACCAAACGAGCGAGCGGTCACAGAATTAACACAACGAACAAACTCCGTACTCATGGGCAGCTGTCCTTTGTGTCGCTTGATGTGAAGATCGCCAAACTGCATTCCCGTGTTCATAACCATCTCCTATATTAGGGGAATAAAAACCCGGATCCGCAAAGTGCGGACCCGGGCTGAAAATTTTAGCAACTAAAATCCTCAATCGAGTTCGCACTGAACTGATCTCGGATAGTTGGGAGATAATTTTGCTAAACTAAAAGTCATATACAAAAAAACAGGCTCCTCAAGAAGCCTGTAGATTTACGAAAAAATTAAAATCCCATCAGGTCCTTGAGTAGATCTGAGCGGGATAAGATTTTTGTTCGCAAATGAATAGTTTCATACAAAATGATTATACAAGTAACTATGTGGATTGTCAAATTGGTTATCCACCAGAAAAAGTGTATAATATATATGAATTAAATTTATTAATAAAGGAAGTTCTGATAAACATACTTTCGTTACGAGATTTCCAAATTTTAAAACGAAAATTGTGAAAAGTGAGGAAGCCTAATGTAAATTAAGCAGACGAACTTTTGACAATTTGCAGTGAACATTTGGAAATTGTAGTAGAACGAATGTTTGTCAGAGCTTCCTACAGTTAGTTAATAATTAACTAAAGATTTTAGTTTATGTTTAATGATACAACTGAGCAGCCTCAAGCAACTGCTCCTACAAATGTTCAACCCGCACCACCAGCAGTTCCAGGTGCACCAGTTTCAGCTCCAGTTCAACCTAAATCACCAGTTAAAACTGGATTAAGTTTAGGTTTAAAAATTCTTTTGATTGTCGTTGGTGTTTTAGTTATCGGTGGTGGTGGATTTGCTGCTTATTATTTCACCATGCCAGACCATGATCAGATTTTGTCGCAAGCATTGATTAAAACCAAGGACGCAACTTCTTTTCATTACAAATTGGATGTTACTGGTAATGGCAATTATTCTAATTCAGTCGCCACTCCTGGTGTAGTAAGTCCAAGCGTAGAAGCTGATGTGGTTTTTGTTGCAGAGGGTGATTATATGGGAAAAGAAAATGAAAAGCACGATTTCTCTTCTGATATTTATTTTGAAAATAGTAAAGGTACTTATATTTTCGAGTTTGGGGCAGGACTTAAGTATATTAATGAAATTGTTTATGTAAAATTTAACAACTTGCCAATGGTTCCATTTATTCCGAGTGAAAATTTAGACATGATTACTGAAAATTGGATTAAGCTTGATATTCCATCAATGAAAGAAAAATATGGATTTGAGGAGCTTGTTGATGGCATAAAACAACAACGACCAGAATTAAATAAAGTTCTATCTGAGCAGGATGCTGAACAGCAAAAAGTGCGAGAAGAATTGATAAAAGCAATCAAGGAATATAAAATTGTTGAATTGGCAAATGTGGAAACTATCAAAACTTCAGGACAAAAGATGTATAAATACAACCTAGCTATAAATAAAGACAATTTTGTCCCTGGGCTAGAGGCCGTTGCAACGGCACTTGGAGAAGAGATTAAACCAGCGGATAAAAAACAATTAGAAGATTATTTAGAAACATTCAAAGATTCATCTTTGGTTTTGGTTGTTGGGGCTAAAGATAATTATATTTATCAGTCAACATTTACAGCCAGTATTTTGAATGAACAGGGGAATGGCGAATTTATTTTGAATCTTGGTTTGTCAAAGTTTAATCAAGTTGCTGTGGTTTTAGAACCTGAAACAAGTGTTACAATTGAAGATGTATTAGCTGAGGTTTTTAAGCCAATAGTGCCACAAGAGTTACCAGCCTTTTTGGAATCAATTCCAAGTGAATTTGCTGATACAGACAAGGACGGATTAAATAATTACGATGAAATTTATTTTTACGGAACTCAGCCAACAGATCCGGATTCTGATGGAGATGGATATTTAGATGGTGATGAAGTAAGTAATGGTTATTCTCCAAGCGTTGCTGAGGATAAATTGGAACCTATAACAACAAAAGTATATTTTCCGAATGTAGAAGTTGGGCTAAATTCTGTCAAAGGTGATTGTAATATAGAACTTGAGGAAGTTGATTATACTATGTTTGTACTTGAAGATTTTTCGATTGTTGAGAGAACTTTTGAAAAATTAGTACATGATTTTGTTGGATTAGATCAAAGCATGGAACGATATTTTTCTGATGGATTAATTGTCTACAGTGTAGATTTAAAAGGTCAATATTTGTTATTAGATTTTAGTCAATCAATTACAGACAGTCAGACAGAATGTGTTACAGAAAAAGCTGACGAACAATTACGTTTAACAGCAGCTCAGTTTGCGGGTGTAGAATATGTGGCGATTTTGATTGACGGCGAACTACAAAAAATTATAGGTGTAGAAGAACAATCTTCTTCAATCCCATTCTAAAATTAACAATAATAAACTTATGGAAAAAAAATCTGTCCGCCTTGACCGAAGTCAGTCGAGGCAGGTGATTCGTAAAATTTACTTGTATTTATTTGCTTTGTTAGGTTTAGTGTTATTAACTATTGGAGCAGTTCGATTTATTAACATGGGACTAAAGGCTTATGTTTTTACAGAAGCGGAGAACGAACAAAAAATGAACTATGATCGACCAATGGAAGATCCATATTATTTAGTTGAAAAAACGGAAGCAATTAAAAGTAGTACGGATAAAGAAATAACGATCACTTTAACCGAAGAACAAAGTGTTCAGTTGAAAAAGTTATTGAAAAAAAATGAAGAATGGGAAAAACAACAGGGTGAATTTGATTACATAAAATCGCAACGTCATCGTGACGCGTCAATTAATTTATCTTTGATTTTGGTTGGCTTGCCACTTTACTTGGCTCATTGGATGATAATCCGTCGAGAGACTAAAGCTTAATTATGGTCAGGCGATTAATAAAAAAGCATTTTTTAACTAAAGAATTTGTCGGTTATTTTATTGTTGGCTCGTTAGGGACAGTTTTAGATTTTACTGCTTTTACTCTTCTGGTTTTGACTGACCATAGAGTGATGGTTTCACAATGGCTGGCTGGACTTCTTGGCTTTACGGTTACGCATATGTGGTACCATTATGTAGTTTTTTCACATAATCAAAAGCTGAAAAAAACTTACTTCTTGTCAATGTTTTTTAGTGTAATCGCCGTAGTTATTTCTGGTCCGGTATTGGTTTCCGCTTTTCATCTGGTAAAGAATATTTGGCTGACAAAGATTTTGGTAGGAGTAGTATTCACAATAATAGTTTTCATTATTCGTAAGAAATGGGTATTTGTTCAAAAATAAAAAAAGGCCCCGCTCAAGTTTGCTTGAAGCGGGGTTTGTGATTATTGTTGCTGAGGTGGAATCATACGGTTCAATCTTGTCACCAGTTCAGTTTTTCGTTCACCAGTTGGCAACAACTCAACTGCATTTAGAATTATCATAATGCCACCAGTAGAAAGAACAGTTTGCAAATTACTTCTTTTGTGTCCAACTGCTCTATTCAGATCAGTTAGGAAATTACGAGCCAATTTCGTTGGAGACCTTTCCATTCTTCTGATCTTGAAGTACATGCGGAAAATGTCTAGAAATTCGCGAACAGCACCGTTTTGGATGTGATAGGTGCGATCTGTTTCAGAATCACAACCGAAGAAATGCAGGACGATGTTGGAATGTTCATCGATAGTGACAGTCACATGCTGTCTAGAATTTATAGGAAAAGATTTAGTCCAACCAGTCATTAGAGCCTCCCTTATGTCAACTAAGATGAAATTATAGCAAAGTCACTAAAATTTGTCAATTCTCGTGTAAGGTTAGAGAGTAATTAAAAAAACACCGAAGTTCTCGGTGTTTATTGTTTTTATATTGCGGAGCATAATCCCAGTTTTTTTCTTTGTAGGATTACCTTTGGTAGAGTTATTCGATATCCAAGTTCAAGTAAGATGACCTTTCTTTTTGAATGATAAACCCTTTGATTTATGGGAATTGTAATTAGAAAATCAAGAAGTTCTAAGAAAGGTAAAGCAACTGAAATGCCATGTTCTTTGGAGTACTTATCAAGTGGGGAAAGGTGATTAGTAAAAAGATTTTTCCATATTGTTTGAAAACAATCTTTAATTGTTCCATCGCTAAGGCTTTGTGTATGAGCATAATAACCACCCAAAAGCTCATCAATTGTATCTCCACAAACAACATGGTGGAGCCCTGTTTGCCTAAAAGCATTGAAAAGATACCAGTAGTTGTCATAGTCGTTAGTTTTTTGTAGAATTATGACAGTGTGTGAAAAGCCTAATTGTCTAGCTAAAACCTTTGCATGAACAACGTCTGGATGATTGGAATCATCCGCAATTGTTATTGCCTGAAATGGCAACTCAAGTTGATGTAGAACCGTGGCCAAGATGGAAGAATCCAAGCCCCCGCTAAGGGCCAGGCCTATTGGATTATCTTTCATCGCTAAGCTAGCTTTAATAAGAGCTTTTTGAATTTTTCTCTCAAGCTCGAACGTATTAGTTGGGTGTTCTTCAGAATTGTTTTGTGGTAAAATATTTATGTGTGAATGATATAATTCTTGCCAATCTCTAGGAAATATAATTCCAGCCATTTTCTTCTCCTTATTAAGGAACTAATAAACATTTAATTATAATAAAGAAAGTAGGATCTGTCAATATGGATTTAATCTTACAACATTTTCATCACATTCATCACAAAAATAATGAACATCAAGTCCATCATTGTGGAGGAAGCCATAAAGGACTAAATTATATTATCGAACATTGTCAGTGTGGTAAGCATCAGATAAACGAAAAGAGGGCAATTGGGCATGATTTTGAAGGAAAAGAAATAGAGTTTGAATTTAATGAGGAATGTGAAAGTGGTGGTTGGCACATTGAATCAGGCAAAAAAGGAAAGTAAAAAATGACTATATCTCAACTAAAAAAGCAAATCAGACAATTCGGAACCATAGAAAGAGCTAAGGCCAGTCTTTGGTTTTTTAAAACTGGAAAAGGTGATTATGGCGAGGGTGATAAATTTTTAGGTTTAAAAATGGGGGAGCAAAGAGTTCTGGCAAAAAAGTTTGTTGATTTAGAATTGAATGAACTGGCACCTTTGTTAAAAAGTGAATGGCATGAAGAGCGAATGATTGCTTTGATAATTTTAACTTATAAATATCCCAAGGCTGATGATAAAGAAAAGAAAAAGATTTATGAATTTTATATCAAACATAGAAAAGCAGTCAACAATTGGGATTTGGTTGATGTGACAGTGCCTAGAGTTATTGGTGCATATTTGGTTGATAAGGACCGTTCAATTTTATTTAAATATGCCAATTCAAAAGATTTGTGGGAAAAAAGGATTGCAGTTTTAGCAACATTTGCCTTTATTTCTAGAAATGACTTTAAAGATTCATTAAAAATTGCTAAGATTCTTTTGAATGATAAACATGACTTGATTCACAAAGCAGTAGGGTGGATGCTTCGAGAAATAGGGAAGAGAGATCAAGCGGTTGAAGAAAAATTTTTAAAACAACATTATAAAAAAATGCCGCGCACAATGCTTCGTTATTCGATTGAAAAGTTTGACGAGCCATTGCGGTTAAAATATTTAAAAGGTGAAATATAAATGATTACTGACAAATACTGATATACTGATAATTAGTAATCCGTATATCCGTAAAAATCTGTAATCCGTATTATATGAAAAAATTAATTTTAGTTTTATTTGTGTTAATTTCAGTTACAGCTTGCGGAGCAGTAGAAACAAACGAAAATACCAAAAAGAATGAGCCTAGAAGACCAATAGTTGAGAATGAAGTGCCAGTTGTTCAGGATGAAGATGTCATTTTAGAAAAAGAACCGGTTTCTGCTAGTGAAGGACTGGAAACAGATTTCGAATTAGAAAAATGGCAAGACGCGAGTTTTAGTAACCTGGCCTTTACATTTAAGTATCATAAAAATTGGTACTATGGTCAGTTTATGAATGATGAAAAAACAGTAAATTCTATTGCCATCGTTGGATTTGGTGACTCAGCTGACATTTTTGACACAGTTGAAACTGAGGACGTTGCACCAATTGAATTTAATACTTTCGGAAAAACTCAAGATCCAGTTTTGTATTCAAAACTGGTAAGCAATACTCCTGATTTAGTTTCAGAGGATGATACTTATTTTGGAAAATATGATGGCAAGAAAAAAGTATTCACAGATAATGGACAAGAAAAGGTAGTTGTTTATTTTGAACAAGATACCGTTGTTTATGCAATTTATGGTAATTCAGAATTCTCAAACATAATTGAGCAAATGGCTTACACTTTTAAGTTTAATAATGACGAAGAATAAGAAGGCTGACAAATATTTATGTTAAAGATAAAAATAGAGAAGCTGATTGCTGGTGGTCAGGGTTTAGCTAGACACGATGGTTGTGTGTATTTTGTTTGGAACGTTTTGCCTGGTGAAGAGGTGGAAGTGGAAGTTCTGAAAAAGAAAAAGAACTACGCTGAGGCGGTTGTAAAAAAAATAATATCAGCATCAGAAGAAAGAGTAACTCCGCGCGAAGAGCATTATTTGAATTGTAGTCCTTGGCAAATTTTATCCTGGTCGGAAGAAGTGAAGTGGAAGAAGGCGATTGCCGTTGAAAATTTTTCCCGGCAAGCCAAAATTGAACTACCTTCAGATTTACAAATAGTAGCTGACAAAGAAAATCAGTATCATTATCGTAATAAGATTGAATATAATTTTGTTTATAAAAAAGGACGACTTCATTTAGCTTTGTTTCAGCGTGAGACAAATGATTTATGTCCGATTGATGAGTGTTGTTTAGCTCAGAATGAATTGAATAAAGTCGCAAGAAGTATTTTGGAGTGGCTAAATTCTCGGGCAGATAACGAAAAATTTCAAAAGCTGGTAGTTCGTAGTGATAGCCGTGGTAGAATCTTGGTTGGGTTGTATATTAAAGGTAAAATAGCGAAACTTAATTGTCCTTTGTTAAATAAAACTTTGGTAGGCGTGAGAGTATTTCAGCTTGACGATGGAGGAAAATGGGAATTAGGAGATTACGTAGGTTGTAGTTTTTTAACAGAATCAATTAACGGCATTGAATTACGTTTTGGCGTAGAAAGTTTTTTTCAGGTTAATGTTCCGATTTTTAAACTTGCAATCGACGATATAGCTGAATTTATCAATCGAAATGATAATGTGTTGGATTTTTATTCCGGTGTAGGTTCAATTAGTTTGCCATTGGCCAAGAAGTTTAGAACTGCTCACCTAATCGAGTCCGGAGAAGAAGCATTAAAGTTTGCTGAACAAAATATTGATATAAACCGAATTGATAATTGTAAAGCATCTTTAATGAGAGCGGAAGAAGCAGTTGACTTGATTGGTAAAGGAAATGTTTTGATCTTGGATCCGCCACGTGCTGGATTAGAAAAATCGTTGATCGCGGAAATTATTGAAAGACAACCAAAACGTCTAATTTATTTATCTTGTGATGTGGCGACTCAGGCGCGGGACCTGAATATTTTGAAAGAACATTATGAAATCGTTTTTTCCCGACTATATAATTTTTTCCCACGGACACCGCATATTGAAAGTTTAATAATCTTAGATAAAGTATTAAAGTAACTATGCTAGAAGGTATTATAGTTGTAGATAAACCCAAAGGTCCAACTTCTCACGATATTGTTGATCAAGTTAGGCGGATTACAGGAATTAGAAAAGTTGGTCATGCAGGAACATTAGACCCGTTAGCAAGTGGGGTTCTTGTTGTTGCAATTGGTCGGGAAAATACCAAAAAGATTGATGAAATTGTAAAAACTGAAAAAGAATATATTGCCAAGATTAAACTTGGTGAGACAAGTACGACGGATGATGCGGAGGGTGATAAAACACAAATATCAAATACCAAATATCAAATACCAAATGATGCGTTGTTGGAGAATTTAAAACAATTTGAAGGGGAGGTACTGCAAATCCCGCCGGCCTTTAGCGCGATAAAAATGAAAGGTAAAAAAGCTTACGAGCTGGCGCGTAAGGGTCAAGAAGTTAAAATGGCATCGCGAAAAATTTTCATTAAAGAAATTGAGTTAATAAAATATGAATGGCCATATTTGGAAATAAAGGTTACTTGTGGGCCAGGTACATATATTCGTTCTCTGGCTAGAGACATAGGTGAGAAGCTTAAAATTGGCGCTTACCTGGCTGAACTGCAGAGAACTAGAGTTGGTGATTATACAATTGAACAAGCAGTTGATTTGAAATAAAAGTTAAAGTCCCACTACATGAGAGTAGTGGGACTTTTGTTTCTAAATCTTTTTCGGTTCTCCGAAAACTTCCAGAAAGTAGTCGAATATGCTGATTGGATCTTGCAGTCGTCGGCAAACTTTGAGGATTAATTCAAAGTTTTGGGGCTCTGTTTTGCCTTCGATGTTCAATCCTTCTAGATGGGGACAGGTCAATTCAATCAATCTGTCCTGGAGAGTGAGAATCAGTACAGTTTTTTTGTGTTTTGGGTGAGGTAATTCAAGGGATTCACCATTTGCTTCAATCAACGCTACAATGTGTTCATGAAAAGTGTGACATTGGAAGAAAATAGTTTGCAATATGTCTGTTGCCTTTTCAATATTGGTTTGAATTCTCCAATAAGGCGTCTTGGTCGCTAAAATCCTTCTTTTGTCTTTTGCATTTTCTATTCTCGCAGAAAATAATCCGTCATAACCCATACCACTGAGTGAGTGAATATCGTTGTCAATTACTGGTGTGCTGTTACGACTTCCGTTCATAAAAACTCCTGGGTAGAGATTGGACAAAGAACATATATATTCTATCAAGTTCTTTAAGTTAGTGTCAATTGTGTATAAAAAAGAACGACAATTAGATTGTCGTTCTGTGTTCGATTATTCCTCAAAACCAAGAAGATTCATGAGAAATGGTAGCCTTTCTTCATATTCTTGGTCAGCGAATCGGTGAATGTTTGGTCGGTCAAGAATTGCAGTTGAAAAAGGAAATCTACGATACCAGTCAATGCCCATGGGTGCTGCTACAAACACCTTGCCATGTCTTTCCTCAGTTAGCAACTGAAAAATATCATTTAGTACAATAAAGGAAGCTGGGTTCAAATCAACAATGATTATATGGTTG
The DNA here is from genome assembly GCA_018674305.1 of Candidatus Falkowbacteria bacterium. Classification (NCBI taxonomy): domain Bacteria; phylum Candidatus Falkowiibacteriota; species Candidatus Falkowiibacteriota bacterium. Next base: position 25,764 of record JABHAL010000016.1, read on the forward strand.
CTGGTTGGTGAGATGCCAGGGAGCATGTCTTTAGTTTCAGAATTACATCCAAGATGAATAACTTCAACTTCAAACTGTAAAAGTTCAATAGATTCCTTTAAGTGTCGGCAAAGACCTTCTAGGTTTCCGTGTTGATTGCTATCAATGGAATAGATAGTGAACTTGCCGTTCAGTGAATGTTCGCCCTGAACATCTCCAGGTGCCAGACTCGGGTGATGGAATTTAGTAACGATATATTCCATCAGAGAAACAAGATAGGCGGTTTGTTCTAGGGCTTGACGCACGGGTGGATGCTCCAATCCTTCAAGATTCTCAGGAATGCCCACAAGTTCGAATGCACTATTGATAAGAAGTTCAACTTCAGGGAAACGAGTGTCTTCCGGTCGGAAAAGAATCAAAGGAGCACAGCCGTCAACAGAATCAGCCATCAATTTGCGTAGGTATTCCCTGAATAACCTGCTTTTAGTAGCTTTTTTGATATTGGCTTGTGTTTTCTCCAGGAGTTCAGCTAGGGGAGTTATGTTCTCAGGGTTTAGAGCCTCAAGAAAGTAGTTGTCCATTGCCACGTCGGTTGTTCTTTGGATCTTCATGAGCCACTCCTTGTGATTTTGTAAAGGACGATTCGATATTTGAGATTACTATACTGGTTGTTGTTTGTCAAGATGTTCACAAATATTGCATAAATATTAGGCAAATATTACACGAATATTGAAAAAGAAAAACGGTAGTTAGACTACCGTTTGGTATTTGATTTATTATTTTCGTGTTACCCAGTTTTCTTCACCGCAATCAGTACAACGACCTGTTTGTTCAGTGTGAACACAATTTTTGCAGTTGTCACAAATATATGGATACTCTTCAATAGGAACAGTTGAGCGAACTTTTTCAATAGTTGGCTCTCCAAATTCGCGATCTTGACCCCAGCCAGAATGGCGTGCAGCGTCCCCAGCTGCGTCGTCATGGGAAAATTCTGCTTCGACTGGGGGAAAGGTGATACGATAGATCCCTGTGTCTGGGTCTTTGCCGACATAAGGAACTTGTTTATCTTCAGCGCTTAATGGGTTACCACATTTTGAACAATAAGCTTCTTCGTTACTAACTGCGACATTAAAGGATTTACAGCCTCTATTATGACAGTACTTCATGGTGACCTCCTTGTTTGTATTATCATAAGTTGAAGATAATAGTATAGCAACTTAGAATAGGTTTGTCAAGGGAAAGGAAAAAAAGAACGACAAGTAGATTGTCGTTCTGGGAAATTATTTTTTCTTGCCTGCCGGTCGTTTTATTCCGTGGGCTTTATCTAATTTAGCTTGTCTCTTTTTTTTGTATTTCTCAAGTGGAGAAATGTATTTGGCAGGCATATTAATTGAAGTTAGTTTAATTATTAAAATTATACTACAAAAGACAATCGGATGCTAGTGTAAATTGTTTTGTCCATTAGGTGTATACAAGATTATTGACTAAAATTACAATATATGTTTGGTATGTGTTGAAGTGTGTTGACAAAATATTTTTTGTATGCTATAGTACTTTGTTAGTTAATAAACAATTGGGAGATTGATATGATTTCAGCGGCCTTTTTGGAGAAGTATGTTACTCGGGAAGAGATCTGGGACATGATTTTTAGCATGCCTGGAATTGAAGACATGGGCCAAGAGGAGATCAATAAAATGATTGACGACAAAAAGGCTCATCAGCAGACAGATCAGGTTTTTCTGGATACTCATGGAAATCAGACCTGGCTTGTTATGGAAGGCGACTGGGGTGGGCAGATTTATTTGTCCGTTCCGATTCGGTACGTTGGGGAAGATGTTGGTGAGCAGCAGCTGCAGTATCTTCTCTCACGTATCGATCGTCAGGCTTGGAGCGTGAACGAAGGTGATGGTCGGTCTCTCTATCTGCGTCACACTAACAAAGCTGAAAGCGGCGTTAGTGGTGGCATGGGTGGAGGACTACTGTTTGACGGCCTTTGGCTCTATGGTGAGTTCGGTCCCATGACAGTGGAGGTTATTAGGCAGGCTTTGCAGCTGGCCGAAGGCACCGCTGTTAAGATCGGCGACTCTTGATACACACAGAATATTGGTACTACGTTAGTGCCAATATTTTTTTTGTATTGATTAAAATTTAATCTTGTGTTAGTATTAATTTGTTGTTATAATGTTTCCACATACTTTGCATGAATAGGGTTTACCTTGAAATTGGGTTTACCCCGAAGTCATGCGAAGCATGTACTTCAGGGGTCGGTACCAAAGTAGTCCCTCCTACGCCGAGGCTCCGGAGGACAGGCAACAGGGGCAGAGTGCCTGTCAATCGAAGCTTCAGCGAAGATTGATAAATCTGCTGGCGGAATATTTCTAACTTGGGTCGGTACCAAAGTA